>JAEUPW010000041.1 GCA_016790045.1 Candidatus Competibacteraceae bacterium | reverse complement strand
CAGTTTGACGCAACGCTTAGGGTTTAGGAGCATGGCACTGACAAAAGCCGACATGGCGGAAAGATTGTTCGAAGAACTGGGCATCAACAAGCGCGAGGCCAAGGAATTGGTCGAGATTTTCTTCGAGGAAATCCGCAGCGCTCTGGAAGAGGGCCAACAAGTGAAGCTATCCGGTTTCGGTAATTTCGATTTGCGGGACAAAAACCAGCGGCCCGGCCGAAATCCCAAAACCGGTCAGGAAATTCCCATCACCGCGCGACGGGTCGTCACCTTCCGGCCCGGCCAAAAGCTCAAGGCGCGGGTGGATGCGTTCAAGGGCGAGGCGCAATGATCGGCAGGCGTTAAATGCTTGGCAAAACCGGGCGTTTAAATTAGCATTACCCACCTTCGCGGCGGCCGGTCCGCCGCACATCGGGGCGTAGCGCAGCCTGGTAGCGCACCTGCATGGGGTGCAGGTGGTCGGAGGTTCAAATCCTCTCGCCCCGACCAAACAATAGCGGCTTGGCAAGATCGCCAGGCCGTTTTGTTTTGCGGGCTGTCGGGGGCGTCGAAGATCGGGCCTAACCCTTCATCCCCCCCAGCATGATGCCGGCGATGTAGTATTTTTGAAGGGCCACGAACAGCAGCATTACCGGCAACACGGTCAACACCGAGCCGGCCATCATCAGTTCGGTATCCTGGACATGCTCGCCCAGCAGGTTGGCCAAGGCGACCGGCAAGGTGTAGCGGTCGCTGTCGGTCAGCACGATCAACGGCCACATGAAATCGTTCCACGCGCCAAGGAAAGTGAAAATCGCCAGCGTCACCAGGATCGGCCGGCACAGCGGTAGGATGAGCGACCAGTAAATGCGGAATTCGCCGGCGCCGTCCATGCGCGCGGCGTCGAGCAAGCTGTCCGGTATCGCCAGCAAATATTGCCGGATCAGAAAGATGCCAAAAATGCTGGCCATGCCGGGAACGATTACGCCCCAATAGGTGTTGATTAGCCCGAACTGTTTGAGCAGCAGGAACAAGGGCAGCATCGCCACTTGGGCGGGAATCACCATCGCCGCCAGCAGGCCGCGAAACAGGCGGTCCCGGTGGCGGAAGCGGAATTTGGCGAAGGCGTAGCCGGCCATGGAGTTGATGAAAAGCGAAACGAGCGTCACCGCGCTGGCCAGCAGCGCGCTGTTGAGCAGGTAGCGCGCCAGATCGAGGCGCGTGAACAGCGCCGCGTAATGCTCGAAGGTGATCGCGCTCGGCCACAGGCGCGGCGGATAGCTGTTGGCCTCGCCGGCCGGCATCAGCGACGCCGAGAGCATCCACAGCAGGGGCAACAAGGTCAGCGCCGCCCCCGCCAGCAGCAAGCCGTAGATCAGCGCGCGAGCGCCCAGCGCGCCCGCCCGCCCGCGGATCGAAAATCCTGCCGGAATGTGGCCGAGATGAAAGGCGACGGCGGGCCGGTTCGGATCGGTCGGTTTTGACATGGCGTTTCCTCGCGCCTGCAAGCTCGCGCCCGGGATTGTGACATAAACCGGACTGCCGCGTTGGCGCATCGACCGGATGCAACGCGCAAAAAAAAGCCCGGGCTAACCCGAGCTTTTTTCGGTCAAATGGCGCGCCCGGAGAGATTCGAACTCCCGACCCCCTAGTTCGTAGCCAGGTACTCTATCCAACTGAGCTACGGGCGCATGGATTGGGGTGGCGGATTATGCGGATTGCACCCGAGGTTGTCAATTCCGTATAGCCCGGCGCTGATCTGGCGGAGAGAGAGGGATTCGAACCCTCGATGGAGATTTAAAGCCCCATACTCCCTTAGCAGGGGAGCGCCTTCAGCCGCTCGGCCATCTCTCCAAAGAAGCTTCCAAGGATAACGTTTCGGGCCGCCGGCGTAAAGCGTCGGGATCAGCTCTCGGAGGGCGGAGCGCCGCCGCCGGGACTGACGGCGCCGTCTTGTTCGCGCTTGATCCGCTCGTAGATTTCTTCGCGATGCACCGCAATATCCTTCGGCGCGTTGACGCCAATGCGGACCTGATTACCCTTCACGCCCAACACGGTGACGGTCACCTCATCACCGATCATCAGCGTCTCTCCAACTCTGCGCGTCAAAATCAACATATCAAGCTACTCCGTGTTCTTCCATATAAAAGCATCAGGTCATCTCGCGGTTTTTGATCGCTTTTGACAGCCCGCGTTCGTGATTGGTCGCACGTTACTCTCGGCTGGATCGGGCTCTCAGGCGGCCTTTTCCAGCTCGAACGCCTCGTGCAGGGCGCGAACCCCCAGCTCTAGATACTTTTCGTCGACCACCACCGAAATCTTGATTTCGGAGGTCGAAATCATGCGGATGTTGATCCCTTCTTTCGCCAGCGCCTCGAACATGCGCGTCGCCACGCCCGCGTGCGAGCGCATCCCGATGCCGACCAAAGCCAGCTTGGCGATTTTGTTGTCGCCCGTCACCTCGCGAGCGCTCAATTGGACCGCGTGGTTCCGCAGAATTTCCAGGGTCCGCTCATAATCGTTGCGGTGCACGGTAAACGTAAAATCGGTCGTGCCGTCGCGGCCGACATTCTGGACGATCATGTCCACTTCGATGTTGGCGTCGGACACCGGGCCTAAAATGCTGAAGGCGATGCCGGGACGGTCGGGAACGCCGAGCACGGTGATTTTGGCTTCGTCGCGATTGAACGCGATTCCGGAAATCTGCTCTTTCTCCATGGATTCCGCCTCGATTGCTTCCTCGAATGTGATCAGCGTGCCAGAACCTTCCTGGAAGGTGGACAACACACGTAATGGGACATTGTGTTTGCCCGCAAATTCAACCGAACGGATCTGGAGCACCTTGGAGCCCGAGCTGGCCATCTCCAGCATCTCCTCGAAGGTGATGCGATCCAGCCGGCGGGCGGCAGGCACCACGCGCGGATCGGTGGTGTAGACGCCGTCCACATCGGTGTAAATTTGGCACTCGTCGGCTTTGAGCGCGGCGGCCAGCGCCACGCCGGTGGTGTCGGAACCGCCTCGGCCCAGAGTGGTGATGTTGCCGTGCTCATCGACCCCTTGAAAGCCGGCGACCACCAGGATGCGGCCGGCGTCCAGATCGGCGCGCATGGCGTCGCCTTGGATGTCTTGGATACGGGCTTTGTTGAATGCGCTATCGGTCAGAATGCGGGCTTGGCCGCCGGTGTAGGAACGGGCGGGGCAACCGCGTTTTTCCAGAGCGATGCACAACAGGGCGATGGTCACCTGTTCGCCGGTCGCCAGCAGCACATCCAGTTCGCGGGGGCTGGGGCGCGGCGTGATGCATTTGGCCAAGCCGATCAAACGATCCGTTTCACCGCTCATGGCTGACACCACAACCACTACCTGGTGGCCACGTTCGCGCCAGCCAATCACCTTTTCCGCTACACTCTCGATACGCTCCAAGCTTCCCACCGAGGTACCGCCATACTTTTGTACAATGAGCGACATATATCCCTACAAAATCTAATCAAAAGCTAAATGACCGTTTAGCGAGCTTAAATATTAAAGGGCGCTAAGTATAACGGAAAAAGAGCAATCTCCAAAAAAAATTCATGTCGCGTTGCGGAAACGCACTCGCCTGATACAAAACGTAGAGTGCAAGGCAGGTTGGACGCTGGCTGGAGGGAAACGGCGGAGCGTCCAGCCGAGCGCGCTATGGCAAGTTCAGGTGAGTTGGCCGCGCACCCAGTCCGGCACGGAATCGAGCGCGCGGTCCAATCGCGAGGGGTCGGTGCCGCCGGCTTGGGCCAGATCCGGGCGTCCGCCGCCCTTGCCGCCGACCTGTTGGGCCACGGCGTTGACCAGCTCGCCCGCCTTGATCCGCGCGGTTTCCGCTGGCGTCACGCCGGCCACCAGGCGCACTTTGCCGTCCTCGACCGTGGCCAGCACCACCGCCGCCGCTTTCAGTTGATCCTTGTAGCGGTCGACCGCTTCGCGCAACGTTTTGGCATCCACGCCGTCGAGGCGAGCGGCCAGCACCTTGATCCCGTCTACCGCCACCGCTTGGCCGAGCAGGTCGGCGCCCTGGCCGCTGGCCAGCCGTCCCTTCAACTGTTCGAGCTCCTTCTCCAACTGCCGGCTTCGATCCACCAGTTGCCGGATTTTTTCGGGGAAGTTGTCGCGGTCGCCCTTGACCAGTTGCGCGGCCTGCCGGGCGCGATCTTGCAGCGCGGCGATATGGTCGAGCGCCCGCTCGCCGGTGACCGCCTCGATCCGGCGCACCCCGGCGGCCACGCCGCTTTCGGAAACGATCTTGAACAAGCCGATATCGCCGACCCGATTGACGTGCGTGCCGCCGCACAGTTCGGTGGAGAACTCGCCCATCCGCAACACCCGCACTTTATCGCCGTACTTCTCGCCAAATAGCGCCATCGCGCCGGCGGCGATGGCCTGCTCGGGCGCCATGATGTCGGTTTCCACCGCCGCGTTGCCGCGAATCTGGGCGTTGACCAGACGTTCGACGGTTTCGAGTTGCTCGGCGCTGACCGGCTCGAAATGGGCAAAGTCGAAACGCAGCCGCTGCGGGTCAACCAGCGAGCCTTTTTGCGCGACGTGCGAGCCCAGCACCCGGCGCAGCGCCGCATGGAGGAGGTGGGTCGCGGAGTGGTGCAGGGCGGTCGCCTGGCGCTTGGCCGCGTCCACCTGCACCAAAACGCTCGCGCCGCGCCGCAGTAGGCCCTGTTTGAGCGCACCGACGTGGACGAAGGTTCCTTCGCCCTGTTTTTGCGTGTCGCGGACTTCAAATGCCAGCCCGTCGGCGCGCAGCCAGCCGGTATCGCCGACTTGACCGCCGGATTCGGCGTAGAACGGCGTGTGATCCAGCACCACCAAGCCCTCGTCGCCGGCGTGCAGCTCCTCGACCGGTTGCTGGTCGCGGAAAAGGGCGATAACGGTGGCGTCCTCCTCCAGCCGGTCGTAGCCGATGAACCGCGTAGCGGGGGTGGTGGAAAGATTTACTGTGGCCATCTCGCCGGAAAACATGTGTATTGAGCCGAACCGACTAGCGGCCCGCGCCCGTTCCCGCTGCGCCTCCATCTCGCGCTCGAAACCGGCCTGATCGACCCGCAAGCCGCGCTCGCGGGCAATGTCGGCGGTCAGATCGACCGGAAAACCGTAGGTGTCGTAGAGCTTGAACACGGCTTCGCCCGGAATGACCTCGCCCGACAAGTGGGCGATGCTCTCTTCCAGCAGCCGCATCCCGTGGGAAAGGGTTTCGGCGAAGCGCTCTTCTTCCTGCTGGATCACGCGGGCCACCTGCTCTTGCGCCTTGCGCAACTCGGGATAGGCGTCGCCCATTTCCGCCGCCAGCGGCGCGACCAAGGTGTGAAAGAAAGCGCCGGTCACGCCCAGCTTGTAGCCGTGGCGGATGGCGCGGCGCATGATCCGGCGCAGCACGTAGCCGCGCCCCTCGTTGGACGGCAGCACGCCATCGGCGATCAAAAAGGCGGTGGCGCGGATGTGATCGGCGATCACCCGCAGCGAGCTGGACTGCAAATCCGTGGACCCGGTCGCCCCGGCGGCGGCCTGGATCAGCTTCTGAAACAGATCGATTTCGTAGTTGCTGTGCACGCCCTGCATCACCGCCGCCAGCCGCTCCAGGCCCATGCCGGTATCGACCGAGGGTTTGGGCAGCGGGGTCAAGGCGCCGTCCGCGCTGCGGTCGAACTGCATGAACACCAGATTCCAGATTTCGATGTAGCGGTCGCCGTCGGCGTCGGGGGTGCCGGGCGGGCCGCCGGCGATGTCCGGGCCGTGATCGTAGAAGATTTCCGAGCACGGGCCGCAGGGGCCGGTGTCGCCCATCGCCCAAAAGTTGTCGCTCTCGTAGCGCTTGCCGCCGGGCTTGTCGCCGATCCGGGCGATCCGTTCCTCGGGAACCTTGATCTCGTCGGCCCAGACCCGGTAGGCCTCGTCGTCGGTTTCGTAGACCGTCACCCACAGCTTGTCCGCCGGCAGCTTGAGCGCGCCGGTCAAAAACTCCCAGCCGAAATGGATGGCGTCCCGCTTGAAGTAGTCGCCGAAGCTGAAATTGCCCAGCATTTCGAAGAAGGTGTGATGGCGGGCGGTGTAGCCGACGTTTTCCAGATCGTTGTGCTTGCCGCCGGCGCGCACGCAGCGCTGCGCGGTTGCCGCTCGACGGTAGGGCCGCTGGTCGCGGCCGGTGAACACGTCCTTGAATTGCACCATCCCGGCGTTGGTGAACAGCAAGGTGCTGTCGTTGATGGGCACCAGCGGGCTGCTGGCCACCACCTCGTGGCCACGGTCGCGGAAATAATCCAGAAAAAGCGTGCGGAGTTCGGCGCTGCTGGTCATGGTCGGGCTTCTGATCGGATTTGAATGGACATTAGACCGTTTCAAACAACTGTTTGATTTGCTCCAGGGTAAAGCCGTGCTGGCGCAATACCCGAGTTTGCTGCATCCGGCCCGCCGCATCGGCGGGAAGCAACGATTTAAACCGTTTGCGGTGCAAGGCCCGCAATTGGGTCGGCCAGCGATCCGCCAGCTCGGTCAGGGCGGCGGCGACCGCCTCTTGCGGCACGCCGCGCTCGCGCAGTTCGCGGTCGATGCGCAGCGGGCCGTATCCCTTGTCGGCGCGGGCGCAGGCGTACAGCTCGGCGTAGCGGCGCTCGTCCAGCAGCCGCTCCTCGATCAACCGGTCCAGCACCGGCTCGACCCGCTCGCTCGCAAACCCGCGCTGGATCAATTTCTGGCGCAGCTCCAGCCGCGAGTGCTCGCGCCGCGCCAACAGCTCCAGCGCCTTGGCGCGGATCGCGGCCGGCGCGGCGTCGGGAGCTTTCTCAGAGTTCCGGGTCCAGCTCATCGGCTACCGGCGTTTCGGCCTCGTCGCTGACAGTCCCCGCATCGGCCACCGTGGCCGGCACGGCCTCGGGGCGGGTGAAGAAGTGATCGCGGATCTTGGTTTCCAGCTCGCGGGCCAGTTCGGGATTGTCCTTGAGATAAGAGCGGGCATTGTCCTTGCCTTGGCCGATGCGGGTGCCGCCGCAACTGTACCAAGCGCCGGATTTTTCGATCAGCCCGACTTTGACGCCGAGATCGATCACTTCGCCCAGCCGGGACGCGCCCTCGCCGTACAGGATTTCGAACTCCGCCTGTTTGAACGGCGGCGCCATCTTGTTCTTGACCACCTTGACGCGGGTTTCGTTGCCGATCACCTCGTCGCCCTTTTTGATCGAGCCGATGCGGCGGATGTCCAACCGGACCGAAGCGTAAAATTTGAGGGCGTTACCGCCGGTGGTCGTTTCCGGCGAACCGAACATCACGCCAATCTTCATCCTGATTTGATTGATAAAAATGACCAAGGTGTTCGAGCGCTTGATGTTGGCGGTCAGCTTGCGCAGCGCCTGGCTCATCAGACGAGCTTGCAGGCCGACGTGGGAATCGCCCATGTCGCCCTCGATTTCGGCTTTGGGCGTGAGGGCGGCCACCGAGTCGATCACCACGGTATCGACCGCGCCCGAGCGCACCAGCATATCGGCAATTTCCAGCGCCTGCTCGCCGGTATCCGGCTGCGACACCAGCAAATCGTCGACATTGACGCCGAGCTTGGCGGCGTAAACCGGATCGAGCGCGTGTTCCGCGTCCACGAACGCCGCGCAGCCGCCCTGGCGCTGGGTTTCGGCGATGACCTGTAGGGCCAGCGTGGTCTTGCCGGACGATTCGGGGCCGTAAATCTCGGTCACCCGCCCGCGCGGCAAGCCGCCGATGCCCAAAGCGATATCCAGGCCGAGGGAACCGGTCGACACCGTGATCACATCGCGGGACACGCTGGTATCGCCCAAGCGCATCACGGCGCCCTTGCCGAACTGGCGTTCGATCTGGGTCAACGCGCCGGCCAGCGCTTTTTTCTTGTTGTCATCCATTTCGTGCATCCTTCTTTAGCAGGATTAAAAAGCGGTCGATGAAGTCGGAACCGGTTGTTTTAGCGATTATTCCACAGAAGCAACCCCCAACCTAGCCCCCGGGCCAGCCGCGTAGAACGCGGTAGCGAGAGCCGGTTTCACCCAATGCTGATTCGACCAGAGCGACCTCGCCGATCCGCCAACAAACCGGCGGTTCGGGCGGGAATTTTGGAGTGGGGCCGGCAAAGTTGCGGGCGAGGGTGATGTGAGCCTGAAAGGCCCGGTTTTCCGGAACGAAACCGCAGCCTTGCAGGCGTCGGTTCAAGTCCGCGACCAATTCGTCAAGCTCCGGCGGCGGTTGGCTGGACCCCAGCCACAGGATGCGCGATTTCGGCCAATAGCCGTAGCGATCCAGCCGCAACTCCAGCGACGGCACCGTCAAACCCGCCAAAGCCGATTCATAGACGCCGCGCTTTTCGGCGTCGGTGGCGCCTAAAAAGACCAGCGTCATATGCAGATTATCGTCGCGGACGCGCCGACGATCCGCTGCATTCGCCGCCAATGCCGCCATTTGCCGCCGCTCGCCAGGACCCGGCCACAGGGCCAGAAACAAGCGTCGCGGCCGTTCAGGGGCGAAGGGCGAGAACATCCAGCAACCCTTCCAAAGCGGCCATCACGGTTTGCGAGCGGACCGCTTCACGGTCGCCCCGAAAATGGCGGCATTCGGTGTGGAGCAGGCCATCGTCCATCATCCAAGCGAGATAAACGGTGCCGACCGGTTTTTCGGGCGAGCCGCCGTCGGGGCCGGCGATGCCGCTGACGGCGATGGAGACACCGGCATCGCCGCGCTGTAGCGCGCCGGCCGCCATCTCGGCGACGGTTTCGGCGCTGACCGCGCCGCAGCGTTCGAGCGTGGCCTCGGCAACGCCCAACAGCGCGGCCTTGGCGGTGTTGCTGTACGTGACCCAACCGCAGTCGAACCAGGCCGAACTGCCCGGAATGTCGGTGATGGTTTTGGCGATCCAGCCGCCGGTGCAGGATTCGGCCGCGACCAGCTTCAGTTGGCGGTCGCGCAAGGCCGCGCCCACGCGCGTGGCCAGTTCGGGCAGGTTTTGGGCGAAGTCTTGAGCGGGCACGAAAAAACTCCTGTGCTGGATCGTGATGCGGCGCGTCCGGTTTTGGGCGGACATCGCCGCAACCGGTATAACGTTAGGAAAAAATTCTCGCGGCCGAGTTCACTTCAACCAGCCTTTCTGGCGGAAAAACCAGAACGGCGCCCCGACCGATGCGGCCATCAGGGCGAGGGCGAAAGGATAGCCGAACAGCCAGCTCAGTTCGGGCATGTTCTGAAAATTCATGCCGTAGATGCTGGCGATCAGCGTGGGCGGCAACAGCGCGACCGACACCACCGAAAAAATCTTGATGACCTTATTTTGATTGATATTGATAAAGCCGACGGTGGCGTCCATCAAAAAGTTGATTTTTTCGAACAAAAACGAGGTGTGGCCGTCCAGCGATTCGATGTCGCGCAGGATTTGCCGGGCGTCCTCGATTTGTTCGGTGGACAAAAACCGTTTGCGCATCAAAAACGAAATGGCGCGCCGGGTGTCCATCAAGTTGCGGCGGATGCGGCCGTTCAAATCTTCCTCGCGGGCGATGCCGGCCAACACTTCGGCGGCGGCCTCGTCGGTCAAATGCTTTTTCAGCACCCGGCTGCCGATTTCCTCCAATTCGGCATAGATGCCCTCCAGCGCGTCGGCGGAATATTCGGCGTCGGTGGCGTACAGATCGAGCAGCACGTCCCGGCAGTTTTCCAAATAGCCGGGCTGATGGCGCGCGCGCCAGCGCAGCAGGCGGAAAACCGGAAGATCGTCCTCGTGCAGGCTGAACAGAATTTCCTTGCGCAGCACGAAGGCCACCGGAATGTTGCGGGGTTCATCCGCTTTGTCGAGCAGAAAATCGGAACGGATTTGCAGGGAGCCGTTGGCGTCCTCGAAGCAGCGGGCGCTGGCTTCGATATCGCCGAAATCGTCCTCGTCCGGCAGCGTCAGTTTGAACCACTCGCGCGCCAGCCGCCGCTCGTCCTCGGTCGGGGCGTGAAAATCGATCCAGATCGGTTGGGCTTGCTCCAAATCGGCTTCGGTTTCGATCTGAAGCTGGCGGAGGCGGCCGTTTTGGATTTCGAAAGCGTTGATCATGGATCGGGCGGGGCTATCGGGGAAGTGCTGTCGGTTACGGGAGCGCGGGCGCAATGCGCTGCGCCGACGCCGCGCTAAATCTCGCTGCCGGAAGGACGCTGTGTGGAGTCGCAACGACTATGGCGAACGGCCCGATGCCAGGCCAAAGCGTCGCGCAATCGAAGCTAGAGACGGCCGGTGCGCTCGCCCCAAACTCAAAAACGCTTTTTTGCCGCCCAGGCCCGCGCGGAAGCGGACGCGAGCCGCCGGAGCGAGCAGCCTGCAAACGGGTTCAAGCGGCAATCCCGAGGCCGGCCGCGCGCGCGGCCGGCCTCGGGGTTTAATTCGAGAGCGCGTGCCGCCTCAATTCTTCGGGGGCACGGTGGCGGGTTGATTGAGTTCGCGATTGATTTCCTGCGCGCCTTCCTTGATTTCCTGCTTCGCGGCGCTACCGGCGGCCTTGGTCGCTTCGACGGCGGTGGACGCGGCTTCCTTGGTCACGGCGGCGGCGGCGGCGGCGGTTTCCCGAGTGGCCTGCGCGGCGTTGGCGGCGGCGGCGTTGGTGGCGGCGGCGGCGTTGGCGGCGGCTTCCTTGGTCGCTATGGCCGCTTCCTTGGTGGCGGCGGCGGCGTTGGCGGCGGCTTCCTTGGTCGCCTGCGCGGCATCGGCGGCGACTTCCTTGGTCGCTTCCACGGTCCTGGCGGCGGCTTCCTTGGTGGCGGCGGCGGCGTCTTTCGCCGCTTGCGCGGCATCCACGGCGACTTCCTTCACCGCCGCGCCCGCCGCGCCAACGGCAGCGCCGGCGGCGGCGCCCGCCGCTTTGGCGGCTTCGCCGGCTTTGCTCGCCGCTTCACCGGCCTTCTGGGAAGCTTCGCTGGCTTTCGCGTCGGCTTGCTTGGCCGCCGCGTCCGCTTTGGCGGAGGTCTGTTGTCTGTCTTCGCAGGCCCCCAGAGCTAAAGTCAGCGCTAATGCGGAGGGAACCAGCAACAAACGGTAATTCATCATCGGGATGCTCCTCGATCGTTGGATTCGGAAAGGGTTTCATGCCGTTCCGTACGCTTGGAACTTCAAATGCCGCCTTAAGTTTCGCCTTTTTCCAAAAGCGGATCGGGCGAAGCCGTCGCTTCGGAGACCCGCGCGACCGATTGGCGCGGGCGTCGAAACTTATAAACCGGTTAAGCTGTACTATTTTACACGTTAACCCGTCTTTTAAATGGCGCGGAGGCGGATATCGCTCGTGGCTGGACCCAGCCCGATATCGGCTGCCGGTATGTTATTAGCTGCGCAATCTCCGCGCAACGGCTTTAAACGGCGGGCTGCAAGCCTGATCGATGAGGGCTAAATGGCTGTTGATTCTGCAAAAAAATCTCAATCGACCCCAGCGGCCGACCCGTTTGAGAAGCATACCCCCATGATGCGACAATATCTGCGCATCAAGGCGCAATATCCCGATCTGCTGCTGCTGTATCGGATGGGGGATTTTTACGAGCTGTTTTACGACGATGCCCGCCGCGCCGCCGAACTGCTCAACATCACCCTGACCTCGCGCGGCCAGTCCGGCGGCGAACCGATCCCCATGGCCGGCGTGCCGTTCCACGCCGTCGAAAGCTATCTCGCCAAGCTGGTCAAGCTCGGCTTGTCGGTGGTGATCTGCGAGCAACTGGGCGATCCCGCCGCCGGCAAAGGCCCGATGGAGCGGCAGGTCGCGCGCATCGTCACGCCCGGCACCTTGACCGACGACGCCTTGCTGGACGAGCGCCGCGACACGCTGCTGGCCGCGCTGTATCCGCTCAAACAGCTTTACGGCTTGGCCCATTTGGACTTGAGCGGCGGTCGCTTCGCGATCGTGCAGCTTCAGAGCGAGGCGGCCTTGCTGAACGAGCTGGAGCGGTTGAAGCCGGCGGAATTGCTGATCCCCGAAGATTTCCAGCCGCCGGAGCCGTGGCGGGGGCATCCCGGCTTGCGCCGGCAAGCGCCCTGGCATTTCGATGGGGACAGCGCCCGGCGCACGCTCGCCGCGCAGTTCGGCGTGCGCGATCTGGAGGGTTTCGGCTGCGCCGATCAGCCGGTCGCGGTGGCCGCCGCCGGCTGTCTGTTGCAATACGTCAAGGACACCCAGCGCAGCGCCTTGCCGCATTTGACCGGGCTGCGGGTGGAACGGCACGAGGACAGCGTGATCCTGGACGCCGCCAGCCGCCGCAATCTGGAGCTGGAAACCAGCTTCGGCGGCCGGCGCGAACACACCTTGCTCGGCGTGCTGGACCGTTGCGTGACGCCGATGGGCGGACGGCTGTTGCGCCGCTGGCTGCATCGGCCGCTGCGCGATCGGATCGCGCTCGGCCGGCGGCGCGACGGCGTCGGCCGGCTGCTGGACAACGGCGGCCACGAATATGTGCGCGGCTTGCTGCGCGGCGCGGGCGATGTGGAGCGGATCCTGGCGCGGGTGGCCCTCAAATCGGCCCGGCCGCGCGATTTGATCGCCCTGGCCGACGCTTTGGGCCGCTTGCCCGCCGTGGGGCAGTTTCTGGGCCAGATGGATGATCCGCTGTTGCGGGAAATCGCCGGCCGCGCCCAAGCGCAGCCCGACGTTTGCGAGTGGCTGGATCGGGCCATCGTCCCCGATCCGCCGCAGGTGTTGCGCGACGGCGGCGTGATCGCGCCCGGCTACGACCCCGAACTGGACGAGCTGCGCAACTTCGGCGAGAAGGCCGACCGGTATCTGGTGGAGCTGGAAGCGCGCGAGCGCCAGCGCACCGGCATCAACAACCTCAAGGTCGGTTTCAACCGGGTGCACGGCTATTACATCGAAGTCAGCCGCGCCCAGTCGCGAGCGGTTCCCGCCGACTATCTGCGCCGCCAGACCTTGAAGGGCGCGGAGCGCTACATCATCCCGGAACTGCAAGCCTTCGAGCACGAGGCGCTGCACGCGCAGGAGCGGGCGCTGGCGCGGGAAAAAAGCCTGTACGACGCCTTGCTGGAACGGCTGATCGGCCGGTTGCCGGCGCTCCAGGCCAGCGCCGCCGCGCTGGCGGAGACGGACGCGCTGGCCAACCTGGCCGAACGCGCCGCCGCGCTGCGCTGGAACCCGCCGGAGCTGGTCGCCGAACCCGGCATCCTGATCGACGCCGGACGCCATCCGGTGGTCGAGCAGGTGCTGGAAGCGCCGTTCGCGCCGAACGATTTGCGGCTCGATCCCGCGCGGCGGATGCTGGTTGTCACCGGCCCCAACCTCGGCGGCAAGTCCACCTTCATGCGCCAGACCGCGCTGATCGTGTTGCTGGCCCACATCGGCAGTTTTGTCCCCGCCGAACGGGCGGTGATCGGCCCCATCGACCGCATCTTCACCCGGATCGGCGCGTCCGACGACCTGGCTTCGGGTCGCTCCACCTTCATGGTGGAGATGAGCGAGACGGCCAACATCCTGCACAACGCCACACCGCACAGCTTGGTGCTGATCGACGAGATCGGGCGCGGCACCAGCACCTTCGACGGGCTGGCGCTCGCCTGGGCTTGCGCGGCGCATCTGGCCGGCGCGGTGCGCGCGTTCACGCTGTTCGCCACCCACTATTTCGAACTGACCCGGCTGCCGGAGGACTATGCCGGCATCGCCAACGTCCATCTCGACGCGGCGGAGCACGGCGATACCCTGGTTTTCCGCCATCGCGTTCAGGACGGACCGGCCAGCCGCAGCTACGGCTTGCAAGTGGCGGCGCTGGCGGGCGTGCCGCCGGCGGTGATCCAGCAGGCCCGCCAGCGGTTGCGGTCGCTGGAGCGGCAGATGCTGCGGCGGGAGTTGCCGGCGCGACCGGCCGCCTCGCCGCAACTGGCCCTGTTTGGCGAAGCCGCGTCCCCGGCGCTCGCCGCGCTGGCCGAACTCGATCTCGAAGGCCTGACCCCGGAGCAGGCCCTGGACGAACTGCGCCGTTTGAAACGCCTGAGCGCTCCGTAAACTACAATCGTTTTGGAGACAGGGTTCCAGCGAGACCGGAACCCGCGTCGTGTCGCGCGAGTTTCGGGCCGGACCGAGCGCGCGAGGCGCGGCGACCGACGCCATCCCGGCCCGCGACGGGAGCTGGCGCCGGGCTTGCGCCATTTTGCCACTTTGACTGAGGAACCCCGCATGAGCCGCCAGCACAAGGGTTGGGCCGGTGTCGAAGACCCCCTGTGGTATCGGGACGCCATCGTTTACCAGCTCCACGTCAAAGCCTTCGGCGACAGCAGCCAGGATGGCATGGGCGATTTTCGCGGCCTGATCCAGCGGCTCGACTATTTGCAGGAATTGGGCGTAGACACCCTGTGGCTGATGCCGTTTTACCCGTCGCCGCTGCGCGATGACGGTTACGACATCCGCGACTATCGGGACATTCATCCCGATTACGGCACGCTGGCCGATTTCCGGGCCTTCGTCCGCGAGGCGCACGCGCGGGGCCTCAAGGTCATCACCGAGCTGGTCATCAACCACACCTCCGACCAGCATCCCTGGTTCCAAGCCGCGCGCCGCGCCCCGCCCGGTTCGCGCGAGCGCTCGTTCTACGTCTGGAACGACGACGACAAGAAGTTCCCCGAAACCCGCATCATCTTCACCGACACCGAAACCTCCAACTGGACCTGGGACCCGGTGGCGCAGCAATACTACTGGCACCGCTTCTTCTCGCACCAGCCGGATCTGAACCACAACAACCCGGCGGTGGTGAAGGCGGTGATCAAGATCATGCGGTTTTGGCTCGATCTCGGCGTGGACGGCCTGCGGCTCGACGCGATTCCTTACCTTTGCGTGCGCGAGGGCACCACCAACGAGAACCTGCCCGAAACGCATACCGTCATCAAGCAGATGCGGGCGGTGGTGGATAACCACTACCAAAGCCGGTTGTTTCTGGCCGAGGCCAACCAGTGGCCGGAGGACGTGCGCGACTATTTCGGCGACGGCGACGAGTGCCACATGGCCTACCATTTTCCGCTGATGCCGCGCATGTACATGGCCATCGCCCAGGAAGACCGCCACCCCATCGTCGAAATTCTGGAACAGACCCCGGCGATCCCCGACAACTGCCAGTGGGCGATTTTTCTGCGCAACCACGACGAGCTGACCCTGGAGATGGTCACCGACCGGGAGCGGGATTACATGTACCGGACCTACGCCGCCGACCCCAGGATGCGGGTCAACGTCGGCATCCGTCGCCGGCTGGCCCCGCTGCTGGACAACGATCCCGACAAGATCAAGCTGATGAACAGCCTCCTGCTGTCGATGCCCGGCACGCCGATCATTTATTACGGCGACGAAATCGGCATGGGCGACAACATTTATCTGGGCGATCGCAACGGCGTGCGCACGCCGATGCAATGGAGCCCCGACCGCAATGCCGGGTTCTCTAAAGCCGACCCCCAGCGGCTTTATTTGCCGCCGATCATGGACCCGATCTACGGCTACGAGGCGGTCAACGTGGAGGCGCAGCAGCGTGAGCCGGCCTCGCTGCTCAACTGGATGAAACGGCTGATCGCGGTGCGCCGCGCCAGCAAAGCGTTCGGGCGGGGCCGGCTGCACATGCTGCTGCCGGGCAACCGCAAGATCCTGGCGTACATCCGCGAGCACGAAGAGGAAATCGTGCTGTGCGTGGCCAATCTGTCCCGCTCCGCCCAGCCGGTGGAACTCGACCTCGGCGCATACAAGGGTTTGGTGCCGGTGGAATTGCTCGGGCAGACCGCGTTCCCGCCGATCAACGACTCGCCATATTTGCTGACCTTGCACCGTTACGGTTTTTATTGGTTTCGCCTGAGTCAAACCGACGCGCCGGCCTGGCACGAAGACAAGCGGGCGGGGCGGGAAATGCCGGTGCTGGTCTTGTTCCAGGGCTGGAGCAGCTTCTTTCCCGATCAGGTCGAGACGCGCCGCCGCGAAATGGCGGCGGGGCTGCAAAAACGGCTGGTGCGGCAAATTTTGCCGGAGTTTCTGCCGACCCAGCGCTGGTTCGCCGGCAAGGGCGGACGGATCGAGAAGGTGGAATTCGAGCGTCACGACATCTGGCCCGACCGCAACGAATGGCTGTTGGCGCGAATCCGGGTCTGGCTGGCCGAACGGCCGGAGCCGCAGGATTACGCCCTGCCGCTCGCGCTGGTGTGGGAAGACGACGGCGAGGAAAAGACCCGGCCGCTATTGCCGTACATGCTGGCCAAGGTCCGGGTGCGCGCCCGGATAGGGTCTTTGTACGACGCTTTCGCCAACGAGCCGTTTTGCCAGCGCCTGGTCGGGCTGATGGCGCGCGGCGCGGAAATTTCCGTCGGCGAAGGCCGGTTGCGGTTCACCGCCACGCGGCTGTTGGCCGAACTGGCCGGCGAGAATCCGGATGCGCTCCCGGCCAAGCGGCTGGCGCTGGACAGCAGCAACACCAGCGTCGCCATCGGCGACCGGCTGCTGATGAAATGCTATCGCCGGTTGCAGCAGGGCATCAACCCGGAATTGGAAATGAGCCGTTTTCTTACCGAAGTCGGCTTTCCGAACATCGCCCCGCTGGCGGGCGCGCTCGAATACGAGGGCGACAACGGCGACCGGACGGCCCTCATCCAGTTGCAAGGCTTCGTCGTCAACCAGGGTGACGCCTGGAATTACACGCAGGACTATCTCAAGCGCTTTTTGGACGATTGCTCGCAACAGCCGGAAACGGTGCGGAAAGCCGGCGAGGAAGCCCATGCCCTGTACCGGATTTTTGCGACCACGCTCGGCCAGCGCACCGGCGAATTGCACCGGGCGCTGGCGCGGGTCACCGGCGATCCGGCTTTCGATCCCGAACCGATCGGCGCCGATGACCTGGCCGACTGGTTGAGCCGGATTCGCGGCGAGGCGGTCGATACGTTTCAGCGCCTGGAGCGCGGGCGGGAAGCGTTGCCGGAGCCGGCGCGCGTCTTGGCCGAACGTTTGTTGGAGACGCGCGGCGCGCTGTTGGCCTGCCTGGAGCGGATCGAACCGGCCGATGCGCAGGCCCTGAAAATCCGCTATCACGGCGACTACCATCTCGCGCAGGTCTTGGTCGCCAAGGACGATGTGATCATCATCGACTTCGAGGGCGAACCGTCGCGGCCGCTGGAGGAGCGGCGCGGCAAGCACTCGCCGCTGCGCGACGTGGTCGGCATGTTGCGCTCGTTCAATTACGCCGCGCACGCCGCCTTGCGCCAGCTTCCTCCCGATCGCGCCGGCGACGGTCAAGCGCTCGCGCCGCATCTGGCCGATTGGGAATGGCGCGCCCGAGCGGCGTTTTTGAACGGCTACGCCGAAGCCACTCGCGACAGCGAGGGTTTCGCCATCGATTCCGCTCAAGCGACCTTGCTGCTCAGGGCATTCACCTTGGAAAAAGCCTGCTACGAGCTGCGCTACGAACTGGACAACCGCCCGGATTGGGTCGAAATCCCGCTGGGCGGACTGTGCGAGCTGCTGCCGGTCGCGGGAAAGGATGCGGCGGGATGAAGGCGCCCGGCGGGCGTGACATCACCGGAAACGCCCTGCGGCGAGCGATTGCGGATCGGCCAATTTTCTGGAGAACACGATGGCGATAGTCCACGAATTGAAAACGCGGCACCGGGATTTGCTGAACGATCTCGACGAATTGGACGACTCGATTGCCGAGCTGAGCGACACGTTAAACACGGCGCCAACCGGCGATGAGGATTTGCTGGACAACCGGCGCCAGCATCTCGGCTGGCTGGAACGGCAGCGGGCCGGCTTGCTGGTGATGCTAAACGAGACGGAGCGGGCGCTCTTGGAAGCCGGCGAGGACGGCTGGGACAAGCCGTGAGCTCAAAGCAGGCCCAGCAGCCGCTCCTCCTCCTGGACTTCCCGCTCCTGCTGCTGTAGCGCCCACATTTGGGCGTAGAGGCCGTTTTGCTGCAACAGCTCCCGGTGCGTGCCTTGCTCCCGCACCCGGCCGCGATCGAGCACCAAAATCCGGTCGGCGTCCACGATGGTGGACAGCCGGTGCGCGATCACCAGCGTGGTATGTTCGGCGGCCACCGCGCGCAGCGCCTGCAAGATCGCCTGTTCGGAATTGCTGTCGAGCGCCGAGGTCGCTTCATCGAAAATCAAGATGCGCGGCCGTTTGAGGATGGCGCGGGCGATGGCGACCCGCTGTTTTTCGCCGCCGGACAGTTTCAGGCCGCGCTCGCCGACCAAGGTATCGTAACTGGCCGGCAGCGCGGCGATGAAATCGTGCAACTGAGCCATGCGCGCGGCTTCGACGATCTCCTCGCGGCTGGCGTTGGCTCGGGCGTAGGCCAGGTTGTAATACAGCGTGTCGTTGAACAGCACCGTGTCCTGCGGCACGATGCCGATGGCGGCGCGCAGGCTTTGCTGGGTCACGGCCCGGATGTCCTGGCCGTCGATCAGCACCCGGCCGCCGGTCACGTCGTAAAACCGAAACAGCAGCCGCGCCAGCGTGGACTTGCCGGCCCCGCTCGCGCCCACCACCGCCAGCTTCTGGCCCGGCGGCACGGTAAAACTGACGTCAAACAAAATTTGGCGGTCGGGCTGGTAGCTGAAATCCACCCGCTCGAAGCGCAATTCACCGCGCGTCACCACCAGTTCGGCGGCGTCGGCCGCGTCGCGAATTTCCGGGGTGCGCTCGAACAAGCGGATCAAATCGTCCATGTCGGCCAGCGCGTATTTGATCTGGCGATAGACGATGCCGAGCATGTTGAGCGGGATGAACAGTTGCAGCAGCAAGGCGTTGACCAGCACCAAATCGCCGAGCGTCATCTCTCCGGCCGCCACCCGCGCGGCGGCGAAGAACATGATCAGGGTCGCGCCGGCCGCGATGATCGCGCCTTGGCCGAAGTTGAGCGCCGACATCGAGGTCTGGCTCAGCACCGCGCTGTTCTCCCAGGTGCCCAACGTGGCGTCGCAGCGTTGCAGCTCCCAGGTCTCGTTGCCGAAATATTTGACCGTTTCGTAATTGATCAGGCTATCGACCGCCTCGTTGCTCGCTTGCGATTCCAGGCGGTTCATCAGCAAGCGATGCTCCATCCGCCAGTTGGTTATCGCCAGCGTGAAAGCGACATACGCGGCGACGCTGCCGAAAATGACCCAGGTGAACACCGCCGGATAGCGCCCCAGCAACAGCACCGCCGCCAGCAAGAATTCTACGATCACCGGAAAAATGCTGAACGCCAGATAGTTCAGCAGGGTGCTCAAGCTGCGCGCGCCGCGTTCCAGATCGCGGCTGACCGCGCCGGTCTTGCGCTCCAGATGAAAGCGCAGCGACAGCTCGTGCAAATGCGCCAGGGTGCGCACGGTCAGCCGCCGCATGGCGCGATAGCGCACGCGGGCGAACAGCACGTCGCGCAACTCGCTGAACAGGGCGTTGCCCAGTTTCAGCGCGCCGTAAGTCAGCAGCAGGAGCACCGGCAGCATCACCGCGACCTGTTGCCGGGGGTCCAGGCTGTCCACGATTTGCTTGAGCGCCAGCGGCACGCCGAGGTTGGCGATTTTAG
Organism: Candidatus Competibacteraceae bacterium; assembly: GCA_016790045.1. GTDB lineage: Bacteria > Pseudomonadota > Gammaproteobacteria > Competibacterales > Competibacteraceae > Competibacter_A. The sequence continues at coordinate 11,662 of JAEUPW010000041.1, read as the reverse complement.
CCAAGATCAGCGCGCCGAGGGCCAGCGCGATCCGTCCGCGATAGTCCCAAAGATAAGGCAAAAGGGCGCGGATATTGACCCAGTCCCGGCGCTGGGCGGCGGCAAGCGGCAATTCGGTGGGACGCATGAGGGTTATCCGAAAAACGAAAGGCCATCCCTGTAGGATGGCCTTTCCGGCGCGACAAGAGAATGCGCGTTAATTGGCGCGGGTGGGGTCGGTCGCCGGAGCCGGACGGATAAAGCCGGGAGGCGAGGCATTGGGAACCTGGATGGGCGGCGGCGGAATGACGGCGGTCGCGCTTTGCGGAGCCGGTTTAGGCGTAGGGGCAACGGGTGGCGCGGCGGGCGAAGTGGTGGCGCCGGCCTGAATCTGAGGGGGCGGCGTGGCTTTAGGCGCTTGAATGGGCGGCGCGGGAATAGCCGGGGCGGCGGTCGGAGCGGTCGCCACGGATGGCGCCGAGGTCGCCGGAGCCGTTTGAGCGGCGGGAGCCGGTGCGGTCCGAACAACGCCGGGCGGAGTCGCCGCGGGGACCTGGATCGGAGGCGCTGGAACGGAAGTCGCCGCAGTCGCCGGGGCCGGTTTGGTGGCCGGCGCGGCGGCGGGAGCCGTTTGAGCGGATGGGGCCGGCGCGGCGGCGGGAGCCGGAGCGGCAGGAGCCGATGCCGAAGAAGGCGCTTCGGTCTTGATGCCAGTTTGATCCAGCATGTAGATCACGGCATCTCTGAGGTTGGTCTCGGTGAGCGAGGGGTCGCCGCCCTTGGCGGGCATGGCGCGCAAACCGTTGACGCTGTGATTGACCAACGTGTCCAACCCCTGGGCGAAACGGGGGTCCCATTGGTCCTTGGCTCCGGTCTTGGGAGCGCCGAGCGTGCCGGCGGCGTGGCAGGCCGCGCAGACCTTGTTGTAAACCTGCGCGCCGGAGAGCTGGACCGCGATAGCCGGTTTGGGCTGCTCGAAAGACACGCGGGAAACGGGCTTGATCCGTTCGAGAATGGCGGCCTGCTTGCGCGAGTTGTCGTCCGGGGCAACGTTGCCGATGACGCTGATGAGGGCGGCGGCCATGAACAGCACGACCGCCAGCAACACCAATCCGGAGATCAGGGTAACGGTCGTGGTCATTACGGATTTATCGGCTTGCTGGCTCACATTTTCACCTCATTGAATGCGTTTTCAACCCGGATATTCCCGCCGTGTCGCGGCCGGCTTGCTCGGACGCTTCCCGATATGCCCTGTCGGTGCGGCATTTGGGGGAGCGCCATCGGCGGGAATTTAAGGGCCGTTTTTTTATGTTGTGGCTCGAATTCGGCTAAGCACAATAATTATAACGGTATTTGGCCATGGCCGAAACCCAATATCCGGATTCTCGGAGGCCGTGGAAACCGCGCGCCGGCTCCCGTTTCCCGGCATCGCCGGCGAGGGCGGACATGCGGGCAATGACTGGACGGACTTTGATAATCCGAGTATCTTAATCGACCTTTCCCCCTGCGCCCGTAGCTCAGTTGGATAGAGCGTCGGCCTCCGGAGCCGAAGGTCGTGAGTTCAAGTCTCGCCGGGCGCGCCAATTCCTTCAAGCCGTTGCCGAAAGTTTTTTTACGCCGGCAGCGCGACCAACAAAAACCCCTCACCCGTTCGCGGGTGAGGGGTTTTTCTCAAGCCCCTCGACGGACGGTTTTAGGCTTAATTCGCGGCCGGCGGCTCGCCAGAGTCTGGCCGGCGGTCACGTTCCGCCATGAACTGGTCGAATTCCGCTCGATCCCGCGCGCGGCGCAGGCGTTCCAGATACTCCATGAATTCGCGCTGGTCTTCTTCGAGGCGGCGCAGGGTTTCCTTGCGATAGTCGTCGAACGCCGAGTTGCCGGTGCTCTCCTCGCGGCGCGGGGAACAGCACCCCTTGTCCCCGGTGTGGAAGAACATCCGAAAACCTCGACGGTGCGGGTGATCGGCGCGATCGGAATGACAGCATTTCATTTTTCCGCTCCAGTACCCATAAGCTAAAATAGCGAGGCCAAAAGGCCACCAGATCATAAAACCGAGAAGGATTGAGCCGACCCAAAACGCTTTCTCCACTTCGGGCTTCGCTTCAAAACAACAGGGTTTCGCCGCAACCATTATGACCCCTCCAAGTTAATGTTAATCACATTAACAATGGTAGGTAAGCGACTGCCTGCTGTCAAGAAACTTCGCTTTTAGGTTTTGGCTGGAATGGGATCGCCGCCGCCGAAGCCCAAGCCGCGCACGTAGACGAGAATGCCGGCTTCCAGCAAGTCTTCGGGCGGCATGGACAACCGTTGCGGCGCCCCTTCGCCCGCGTTCAGGAACAGCGAGGCGATGCCGTGACAGAGGGACCAGATATGCAGGGCCATCATGCGCGCGGGCGGGCGCTGATCCTTGGGCTGATTGGCGCAAAGGCTTTCCGCCGCCAAGCGCAGCAACGCCAGCGCCCGTTCGCTGGTTCGGGCCAATTCGCCGCCTTCTTCCGGTTGCGGACAGGCTTCAAACATCGCCGAATAATAGGCCGGCTGCTGGCGGGCGAAGGCCAGATAAGCCCGCCCGCAATTGATCAGCGCGCGCAGCGGCTCCGGTCGGCCGTCGTCCCACGCCCGGACCAGTTCGGTTTCAAATTGCTGGAATCCCCGCAGCGCCATTTCGGCCAACAAGGCGTTGCGGTCGCGAAAGTGCCGGTAAGGCGCGGCCGGGCTGACCCCGACCGAGCGGGCGACCTCGGCGAAAGTGAAACCGGCAGGCCCGCGCTCGGCGATCAAATCCAGGGCGGCCTCGATCAGCGCTTCGCGCAAATTGCCGTGGTGGTAGCGGTCGCGGCCGGTTCCGGAGCTATTTTTGTACCAGATCATGGGAAACTGATGGCAAGAGCGATGGGGTTCGACGGCGGGATTCTAACAAGTTGGCGGGGCAAGCGGTCGAACCAAACAGTACAACCGATTTTCGGGAGACCTCAAACTGGCCGTTATCGTGGTGATCGGTTCGGCGGCGCGCGATGAAGTGATCCGCTTGACCGAACCGTTGCGACCCGGCGCGCACTTGAACGGCGTGGAGGCGGACGCGCGGCTCGGCGGCGGCGGCGCGAATACGGCGGTGGCGCTGGCGGCGGCCGGCCACGAGGTGATATTGCTGGCCGCCGTCGGCCGCGATGCCGGCGGCGACGCCTTGATCGCCGAACTCGCCGCCGCCGGAGTCAATACGATATCGGTTGCGCGCGTGAATCGTCCTACTACCCGCTCTTTGTTGCTGGTCGATCCGGCGGGCGAACGGACGGTGATCAACGTCGCGCGCTGCGAGGAACCCGCGCCGCCGCAACGCTTGCTGGGGCTACGGGCCGACGCGGTGTACGTGCGCGACCGCCGCCGCGATTTGGGGCCGTTACTGGCGGCCAGGGCGGCGGACACGTTGATCGTCGCGCACGCGCCGCCCATCGAAGCGGGCGCGCGGCCGGCCCATGTGGTGATCGCCTCGCGCACCGATTTGGAGCCAGAAATTTTGCGGGCGCCTCAAGCTTTGGGAAAACGTATTTCCAACGGCTTGGCGCGCTGGACCATCATCACCGCCGGCGCGCTGGGCGCTTCGGTTTACAGCGAGCGGGCGACGCTGACGGCGTCAGCTCTCGGCGTCCAGCCCGTCGATACCACCGGCGCGGGCGACGCTTTCGCCGCCGGATTGCTTCACGCTTTAGTCCAAGGTCGCCCGATGGCGGAAGCGCTCGCCGTTGCGGTCCGCTTTGGGACCGAAGCGACTTTATGGCCGACTTCCGGCTTGCCGGCAGCGGCCGTCCATCGTTTGCTGCAGGAGGTTTGAAATGAAGACTCGCCGTCTTGGCCGTCAAGGCCCTGAGGTTTCCGCCATCGGCTTGGGTTGCATGGGCATGAGCGAGTTCTACGGCAGTCATGACGACGCCGAATCTAGCGCCACCCTCCACCGCGCCCTGGAGCTTGGCGTCACTTTTCTCGATACCGCCGATATTTATGGCCCGCACACCAATGAAGAATTGGTCGGTCGGGCGATTCGCGACCGGCGCGACCGCGTGTTTCTGGCGACCAAGTTCGGCATCGTGCGCGACCCTAACGACCCCGGCAAACGCGGCGTCAGCGGCCGGCCGGAGTACGTCCGCGCCTGTTGCGAGGCGAGCTTGCGACGTTTGGGGGTCGATGTCATCGACCTGTATTACCAGCACCGGGTCGATCCCGCCACGCCGATTGAAGAAACCGTCGGCGCGATGGCGGATTTGGTGAAAGCGGGCAAGGTGCGTTATCTGGGGTTATCGGAAGCCTCGGCCAAGACCTTGGCGCGGGCTTGCGCGGTGCACCCTATCGCGGCCTTGCAGACCGAATATTCGCTGTGGACGCGTGACCCGGAAGCCGAAATTCTGGCCGCCTGCCGCCGCCTGGGGGTGAGCTTTGTCGCCTACAGCCCGCTGGGCCGGGGTTTTCTGACCGGCGCGATCCAAAAGCCGGAAGATTTCGAGGAAGATGATTTCCGCCGGTTTAATCCCCGGTTTCAGGGCGAGAACTTTGCCAGGAATTTGGTCTTGGTCGAACGCCTCAAGCAGTTGGCCGAGCGCAAGGGTTGCGAGCCCTCGCAACTGGCGCTGGCTTGGGTGCTGGCGCAGGGCGAAGACATCGTTCCCATTCCCGGAACCAAGCGGCGGCGTTATCTGGAAGAGAACGTCGCGGCGGTCGATCTTTCTTTTAATGATGCGGAATTGGCCGAAATCAATTCCGTTTTTCCGCCCGACGCGGCGGCGGGTTTGCGCTATACCGAGGAGATGATGCGGTTAGCGGATCGATGAGCCAGTGCTTTTACCGCAAGCGGGTAACCCCGTAAGCATCGAATATCGCTTCGTTGCTGAGTGGGGTCAGATTTTCCATTTGCGCTTGGGCCATCGGCATTCGGTCAAAAAGATCCCGGTGAAGGTCGGGTAGCGTGATCGAGGCGGATCACCAGCCGCGCGCTGATGACTTCTTCTCCGGCGCACGCCTGTTCGAGCAAACGAGACCGGTTGGTTTTGGCCGCGTGAATCGTGCAGGTTGCCATGGCTTTGAATCTGCGATCATTCCGGTGGCCGCCTAACTGAGCTAAGCCATCGCTTGAAGGAAATTTCGTCTTTAGCGCGGTAATATGGCGAGCTGTTTTGAGCATGTCAAAAACCCAATATAAACAAATAATATATTGTTTCAAACAAATACTTGCGCCATCATAGGAGTAATTTTTTCACGGTACGAATTTTATGGCATCCCCTCTTCATCTCCTCGTCATCGACCTCGAAACCCGCCCCGATACCGCGATCCTGCCTGCCGATCGCGATCCGGAGGTATTCCCCAAACCGATCCAGCATCAAATCATCACGCTCGGATTTCTGCTGGCGCGCATCGAGCATGATGGCGACAGCGAGCGCTACGTCGTCCGCAAGCTCGGATCGGCCAGCATCGCCGACCGGGGGGAGCGGGAGATTCTGGCGGGATTCTGGCAGATGGTGGATCGCAATAAGCCTCGCTTGGTCACCTGGAACGGGAGGGGTTTCGACGCCGCCGTGCTCAAGCAGCGCTCGCTGATTCACGGGTTGACCGCTTATAACTGGCATCGAACCGACCCGCGTTTCGGCTACGATTATCGCTTCCAAACCAGTTGGCACTGCGATTTGATGGACGTGCTCTGCGATTACGGCGCATCGCCGCGCCTGGGATTGGACGAGGCGGCGCAAGCGCTAGGCCTGCCGGGAAAATGGAATGGCCACGGCGCCGAGGTGGCGGATTTGGTGGCCGCTGGCGATTATCCCGCCATCGACCGCTACTGCGAGGGCGATGTGCTCAACACCTACGCGCTTTATCTGCGTTGGGCGCATTTGAGCACCCGCTTGAGCGCGCGTGGCCACAACGCCAGCGTCCAGGACCTGCTGGATTATCTGGAACGCGGGCGGGAGCCCAATCTCCACTGGGGGGAATTTATCGACCGCTGGCAGGCGAGCGAGCGGCCTTGTCCGCTGTTCGTCAGCGAGCCGCTGGGCCAGCCGGGGCCGCAATTGCCCGAAGCGCATTTGCGAAGCGAGGATGTGTTGCCCTGAACGGTATCGCGTGATCCTCGAATCCTTCAGGCGGCGGATGATCGGGGCTCGGTCAAATCGAACGGGCGAGTCGGGGGCAATTTTGCCGATACGCTCACTTTGAGCGCGTCAAAGTGAACCGAACCAGCCAGCGTGGCCCATGATGCTTGGGCCGATCTGGCGACGTTATCCGCGATTTCAACGCGATGGTATTCGGTGCTACCGCAACAGGCTATGGCACGAAGTGTGCTCTTCGCATTCCCCGTGTGAACCGACAGAGAACCGCTATGGCCGCTCGTTTCAGAGAGATTCAGCCGCTGACCGGATTTGACCAATTCGCCAGGCCAAACTGGCAGATGGTGCCAGTCAACGGCTACAGAACAGTGCTGCTGCAAGGGGCGGGCACCCTCCCGGTCAGCAGCAGCGATCCCCGCATCGCCACCGTAGCGGTCTTTGAGGTTTTCGGTGCCCGGTTTGTGAGGATCAACGGCGTGAAAGCGGGGAAATGTCGCATTCAAGTAGGTGCGGGGCCGCGCTTTAATGCTGTGCTGAAAGTCTCGGTCAAGAATAAGCGGACAATACGCACCGCGTTTCATTATGTCGATGACGGTCGCGTTCAAAAAACCGTGCGCCGCATCGGGGACTTGCCCGATATGATCGCGGCAGCCAACCTCATTTTACTGCCTCAAGCCAACATCGAAATCACATGCCGCAGCGCCGCGCCGCTGCGAATCACGCAGAATTTGGGACAGGTCGTGCGTTTTTCTTCGCATCTGCCCGGTGTCGCGGCTCGTCAGCACGAATGGAACATCGTGACTCGCCACGCCGATAGAACCGCCGATTTCAATGTCTTTTTTGTCAGGGAATACGAGCAGGATGGAACACCGTTGCGCGATGAAGTGGAAGCCGGAACGCTGGGCAAAAATTGCATTTTTGAAGATAACACCGTGGACCCGGCGGGTTTAGTGCTGGCGCACGAGCTCGTTCATCGTTTGGGTGTCGATCACACCAACCGGCAGCGCGATCTGATGTTCAATGGGTCGCCCAGCGGCACCTTTCTTCCCAAAAATCATGTGAATACAGCCAATCCTTGAGCTATGTCCACGCGTTGGGTGTCCATGGCAATCCAAGTGGCGCTAGCCGTAACCGTTTCGGTGCCGGCGCTCCATTTTCTCGGTGGAAATCTCGTTATGGCAAAACAGGCGGTAACGGTCGAACAACAGGTCGAGCAAGCGTTTCAGGCCGCGCGCAAGGGTGATTTCAGCCACATCGGCGCGTTGCCGAAGCTGGGGCCGAGCGCGGTGCCGTCGCTGGCTCCTTACCTGCGCGATGCCGATGTCGGGATGCGCCGCGAGGCAGTGGCCGTGCTCGCCGTCATCGGTGGCGCGAAGTCCCTCCCTTTGCTGGTGGAGGCGCTCGGTGATCGGGAGGCCGAAATCCGCGAGCGCGCGGCGCAAGCGCTTTATAGCCGCTATGAACCGACCGCGCTGGCGCGGGACAAAACGCTCGGCCCGGCGCTGCGTTCGAGCGTTCGAGCGGGTTCTCCCACAGCGGCTAGCCTGCTGTTGTTGGGCTATTTCCCCGATCCCGAAAACGAGCGGGCGTTGCGCGCGGTGGTCGAGCAATTTGGGGACGAGCCCACCCAATTGTCGGACAGCGGGCCGCTGGTGACGGTGGCGCTGCCGGCGCGAATCGCCCTGTCCCAATTGGGCGACCGCATCGCCCGCGATGCTTTGTTGCGCGCTATCGACGGTGCGAGTTTGGCCGAGGCGGAATTTTTGTTGGCGGTGCTGCGCGATGTCGATTCGCCGACCGTGTTGCACGCCATCAAGAAAACGCTGGACGACGAGCGGGAAATCGCCGGCGGGTTGCCATCGGGAGCTGGCCCGCGCCGCCGGTTAAGGGATGCCGCAGTGGAAGCTTTCGTGCGGCGATTGAATCTGAAGGTCGATTTCAAGCTGCATGACAGCCGCCGCCACAGCGATGAGCAGATCGCGCGAGTGCGGCGACTGATCGATGGCTCGATACCGCGATAACTTTGCCGTTGGCGCAGCGGAAGCGCGGGCGCGCCTCACCGGTTTCGCGCGTTAGATAGTGTAGTCAGTAGAGACTGGCCCAGAGAGCGATGCATCGGATGTGGACGGCGGCGAGGAAGGAGGCGGTGTTTTTGCCGTATCGGGTCGCAATAGGAAGCGAGGACGTGTTGCCTTAGCGGGCTGAAAACGCGCGGATACCGGGTCTGGATTTCGGCCGCGATGCGCGATTGACTGAAAACCCGCTAAGATAGATTAACGAAGCGGGGGTGCTCCCTTTGGGAGCTGAGAGAGTCCCTTTGAACCTGATCCGGTTAATACCGGCGTAGGGAAGCTGTCTAGTCCTATGCTCCTGTTCGCCCTCGCTCGTCCCTTGACCCACTTATAGGACGATGCCCATGAGCGCGATTCCCCAAGATTTTTTGCACGCCGCCGCCCGGCTCTCGACCGCCGCTACCCGCCCGTTTCCGAATTCCCGGAAGGTCTATATCACGGGTTCCCGCCCCGATATTCGGATACCCCTGCGGGAAGTTGCCCAGCAGCCCACGCCCGCCGGACACAGCGCGGAAATCAATCCGCCCATTCCGCTCTACGACTGTTCCGGCCCTTACACCGATCCCGACATCCGTATCGATCTGCTGCAAGGCTTGCCGGGTCCACGCACCGCCTGGATCGAAGCGCGCGACGATACCGAATCTCTCGGCGGCCCCACATCCGAGTACGGTCGTCACCGCGCGGCGGACCCGACGCTTGACGCCCTGCGTTTTGCCCATCTGCGCCCGCCGCGTCGGGCGAAGGCGGGATGCGCGGTCACCCAAATGCATTACGCCCGCCGGGGCCTGATCACGCCGGAAATGGAGTTTGTCGCGTTGCGCGAAAATCTGCGCTTGCGCGAATTGCGTGCGGACGCCCGCTATACGCGACTGCTGCGCCAGCATCCGGGCCAGCTTTTTGGCGCGGATCTGCCCTCGGAGATCACGCCGGAATTTGTCCGGGCCGAGGTGGCGCGCGGTCGGGCCATCATCCCCGCCAACATCAATCACCCCGAATTGGAGCCGATGATTATCGGTCGCAACTTCCGGGTCAAAATCAACGGCAATCTCGGCAATTCCGCTCTCACCTCTTCGTTTGCCGAAGAAGTCGAGAAAATGGTTTGGGGTATTCGCTGGGGCGCGGACACCATCATGGACCTTTCGACCGGCAAGCATATCCACGAGACCCGCGAATGGATTATCCGCAATGCGCCGGTGCCGATTGGCACCGTACCCATCTACCAGGCGTTGGAAAAAGTTGATGGCAAAGCGGAAGAATTAACGTGGGCGCTGTTCCGTGACACGCTGATCGAGCAGGCCGAACAGGGCGTGGATTATTTCACCATCCACGCGGGCGTATTATTGCGTTATGTGCCGCTCACGGCAGACCGGGTGACAGGCATTGTCTCGCGCGGTGGTTCCATCCTGGCCAAGTGGTGCTTGGCGCATCATCAGGAGAATTTCCTCTATACCCATTTTGATGAGCTGTGCGAGATCATGCGCGCCTATGACGTGAGTTTTTCGCTGGGCGATGGCTTGCGTCCTGGCTCGCTGGCGGACGCCAATGATGCTGCCCAGTTCGCCGAACTGGAGACACTGGGCGAGTTAACCCAAAAAGCTTGGGCGCATGACGTGCAGGTGATGATCGAAGGTCCCGGTCACGTGCCGATGCAATTGATCAAAGAAAACATGGACAAGGAATTGGCCGATTGCTTTGAAGCCCCGTTTTACACGCTTGGCCCGCTGATCACGGACAGCGCGCCCGGCTATGACCACATCACTTCGGCTATCGGCGCGGCCCAGATCGGCTGGTATGGTTGCGCCATGTTGTGCTACGTGACGCCGAAGGAACATCTGGGTCTGCCGGACAAGGAAGATGTCCGCGCCGGGATTATCGCCTACAAAATTGCCGCGCATGGCGCTGATCTCGCTAAAGGTTATCCCGGCGCGCAGCTCCGTGACAATGCGCTATCTAAAGCCCGCTTTGAATTCCGCTGGGAAGATCAATTCAATCTCGGTTTTGATCCAGAGCGGGCGCACCAATACCACGATGCGACCCTGCCCAAAGAATCTGCCAAAGTGGCCCATTTCTGCTCCATGTGCGGCCCGCATTTCTGCTCCATGAAAATCACGCAGGATGTGCGTGATTACGCCAAAAAACAGGGGGTGGATGACCTGAGCCTTGTTGTCCAGCGGGGGTTAGAGGAGAAGGCCGCCGAATTCAGCGAGAGCGGCGGCCAGATTTACCGTTAGCGGGGATAATGACGCCCTGTCTTTTGCGAGATTGGGTTTACGTTTAGGCATGGCTGCCGGGTTTGCAGTTGATCCGGCAGTTAACAGACCTCATGGCTTCCAAACAAGCCGATTATCTTTTTCAAACAGATATCTAAGCCCGACAGGAATCTGAAGAATTTATTTGCTGAGGCTAGGGTTTTTATCAGGCCAAGAAACATCAATAACTTGAATAAAAATCCGCTGACGCTCGGCCGAGTCAAGCTGTGCTTCTAGGCGAGTGATCTTATAGACAAAACGAGGAACAACCATGTTCATTGATGTTATCCAAAACGGCTAAAAAAGATGAAATTTCCCTTCCCTTGGTTTTTAACCAGAGAAGGGAGAGTTAATCAATTTTACCGCAAATACGCCCCATCCACGCCGATCCTACCCGGCCCATCAAGCACGTAAATCCCCGCCGAATTACCCTGAACGTGGAAAGCCATTTCGCCGTGATGCACGGTGATTTCATTCCCCGTCACCGCATCCCGATAATGGCCGTTGCGGATGTTGCCGACGCGGATGTCCTGGCCGCCGCCGATGGTCAATCCCACCACAGCGTAGCTTTCGCCGTTATTGTGATCGCGAATGAAGCTGATGCCGCTGCCCCATTCGTTGACTTGGCTCATCGGCCCTTTTTGCAGGGCGGGGATGGCGCGGCGAATTTGGTTCAGCCGCTTGATGTGCTGATACAGCGGATGGCCCTGGGTCTGGCCGATGCGCTCGTCGGTCAGATGGTCGCCGAAGTAGGCGCGGCCAGTCTGATCCAGCGTGTCGTCGTTGCCGATCACATCCTGCGGCGCACCCTTCATAAACTCGATTTCCTCGCCGTAATAGAGGCAAGGAATACCGCGCGCGGTCCATAGCAGGTTGTAGGCCGCTGCCGCCATCCATTGATCGCCCTTGAAGCGGAAGCGGAAATCGTTGTCGGGGCCGACATCGTGGTTTTGCAGGAACGTGACCAGCGTCGAGGGATCGCCGAAGATCCAGTCCATTTCCAGCACGGCCTTGACGCCGCCGAAACTGCCCCGGCTCAAGTTGTCGCGGAAGGTGGAAAACAGGCCGAAATCCAGCACCGCGAAGCCGGAATCGCCGCCGGAGTTGGGGTCGCGCGGGTCGTGGCCGAGCCGGGTGTACCACCACGGGCGGATAAACGACGGGCCGTTGTCGCCGTGGCCCAGATCGCCGAAGCCGTAGCCCTTGACCAGATTCTCGCCGAACACGAACAAGCCGGGCTTGTGCGCCTTCCAGGCGTTGACGTACTCCAGCA
>JAEUPW010000169.1 GCA_016790045.1 Candidatus Competibacteraceae bacterium | reverse complement strand
CACGAACCCCGAGCGGATCAGTTTCGCCGGTCCCGGCAAGCGCCCGCCGGAACTGGCCGCCGCCATCGCCGCCGGCATCACCCTCAACCTGGAATCTTTCAACGAGACCGAAACCGTCGCCCGGTTGAGCCAAGAACAGCGCCGGCCCGCGCGGGTGGCGGTGCGGGTCAACCCGGATTTCGAGCTGAAAACCGCCGGCATGAAAATGGGCGGCGGCCCCAAGCCTTTCGGCGTAGACGCCGAGCAGGTTCCCGCGTTGCTGCGGCGGATCGGCGAACTGGATTTGGCGTTTCAGGGGTTTCACATTTTCAGCGGATCGCAAAATCTGCGCGCCGCCGCCATCGTCGAGGCGCAGGAGCGGACCTTTGAGCTGGCGCTGCGGCTGGCGGCGGACGCGCCGTGTCCAGTCCGTTCGCTCAATATCGGCGGCGGCTTCGGAATCCCTTATTTTCCCGGCGATGCGCCGTTGGAATTGGAGCCCATTGCTGCCAATCTGGAACGCTGGCTGCCGATAGTGAAGAAGCGATTACCGGAGGTAAAAATCATTCTGGAATTGGGGCGTTATCTGGTGGCCGAGGCGGGTATTTACGTCGCCGAGGTGGTGGATCGCAAAATCTCGCGCGGCCAGATTTTTTTGATCACCAACGGCGGCTTACACCATCATCTGGCCGCCTCTGGCAATTTCGGCCAAGTGATCCGCAAAAATTATCCGGTGGCGGTCGGCAATCGGATGGCAGAAACCGAGCGGGAAATCGTGACTATAGTGGGTCCGCTGTGCACGCCGCTGGACATTCTCGCCGAGCGGATGGAGTTGCCGAAAGCCGATGTGGGAGATTTGATCGTGGTGTTTCAGTCGGGTGCTTATGGGCTGAGCGCCAGTCCTAGAGGTTTTTTGAGTCATCCACAATGCCAAGAAATATTAGTATGACACCATAGATACTGCACGCAGGAATTTCTATATCCTAATAGAGTTAGACTAGTGGTCAAAAGAAACAGAAGTAATATTTCCTTTTATCCCAACACCAAAAGATATCTTCTTATCCTTTATTTGGTATATATAGGTTACTGTGACTCCAGTTCCGATGCTTTCCTGTGGAGTCGATGGTATTAAATCTTGAGGTTGTCCATAATAAGCGATGATGGTATCTATATTTAAATTAAAATTCTCTACCAATTCCACATAAAGAAATGGATGCTTGCCTTCCAAAGGATTAGCAGGACTTCTAAAATCTATCTTACGCACAGTATTAAATAATTTATCACCTTCTGAAACTTCATACAGATAAAAAACGTAAGCTGGAGTCGAACGGCTGTTGTCAAGATGCAAGGTAACCCCAAATGTTGATTCTACCGAGGATTTGCCCAAAGAGTGAGCATCCATAAGAGGTTTCAATGAATCTAAAAAAGATTTTTCCGACTCAGTCATAACGGTAATCACCTTATAGGAGTGCTATATTTAATCTTTATTTATTCTTAACTGTCGTCTTTTCATTTGCAAGTTTATCATAAAAATCGTTAAAAGGTTTCTCATAATACTGACGATAGGTCTTCCCAGGATCAGTGCTAGGGTGCTCATTATCAGCAAAAATATCAGCTATTTCTTGTCGTGCTTTATCACGGTCCTTGGAACTCGGATATTTTTCTGCCACCTTTTGGTATTTAGAAGCTTGAGTACCAGCCACACCAATTTTCATTCCACCATTTTTTTTAAGGCAATCTTTCATTTCTATATTAACTAGAGTTGCCTCGCCTTCATCTTTTAGTGAGCGATTAGCATTTTTGCTAGCGTATGCTTCTTTAGTCAAACCATCTGGCTCAACATAAGGATCAGGGGTATACATAGCGTGTCCAGATTCATGAGCCAACGTCTCTAATATAGAAGAAGTTTTTCCTTCTTGATTTTTATCTATAACAATCTTCTTCGCATTTCTATTACAATACGATCCTTTATCTTTCTCACCATATTCAATAGACCATCCATTATTTTGTAAGAATCTCATGTTTTCTTCAAACTTTGGGCATTTGATAATTTCTTTGTCAACATCATCCCCCAAACCGGTTTTTAGTGGTTTCTTACACGGTATAGCCGCACCATTGGCAGACTCTGCGCCGCTTTCCGAACTCGGCTTCGTCGGTTTCCTTTTACTCATACCCGCTCTCCTTTCCCAAAATTAGCCAGCACATGCTCTAACCAAGTAAGCGCCTTCTTTTCCAACCTCTTAGCTCGTGTTTCTGGATCGGTAATCTTTTCATCCCGAAGCGTCCGGACAATCCACGGATACAGCGGGTCCGCGCCACAGCCATGACCAAACGCCAGCATCAGCACAACCACCAGAAAAGCGCCGCGCCCGGTGACAAACCGTTGGCGGCGCGCGCCATCCATGCCCTTACGGATCAGCGCATCTAACGCCGTATTGCCGATGTAGGCCGCCTTTTGTGGGTAGATTCGGGTCAATTCATAGCGCGCGCCGTCGGCGAAATTTTCGGTGTTCAACCCCAGCGGCTGTTGCGCTAATAGCCTGATATTACCCAGCGCCGCCTGCGCATAGACATCATCCGGCCCATCCACCTTTTCCTGATAATCCAAAATATTTCCGTAAAGCTGTTCGGCCCTCTGCATCTGATAGGCATCCCGGTCCGCCAGCACGTCAGCGGCCCACGGATATTGCGGATCGGTGTCGAAGTAACTCCCGAACAGCAGCATCATCTCCAAATACAGGCGTACCGGGCCGCGCAAGTCAAAACCGTGCTGTGCGGCGCGCGCCATGCCAAAACGCACTATATCTAGCATGGCCCGTTCGCCCAACGTCTTGAATAGCGGCGGCGAAAACTCGGCCAAATGGGCGACCATTTCCAGTTCAAAAGCGTGACGCGCTCGCTCTTCAAAGACTTTGTTTTGCGCTTCTCGAATCATCAACATAATGGCGTCCCGAAAACCGCTTACCCACCGATCAAGACCGTCACGCAGCCCAGCGCGATCGGATCCGCGCCGCCGCAGGCTTCCATCACCTGATCGCCCTGCCGCGCCGCCGGCAAATTGTTGATGATGACCGTGGCGCTGCCCTTGGTGACAAAACCCGGACCGTGCGGCGGGATCGGCACCGGAATCGGGCAGATGTGCATGTCGGAAATCCCGGCCATCGCCGACATCACCGCGCTCGCCGCCGCCGCCGCCGCCGCCTTGATTCCCTCGGTATAAGCGATATTGGCGGCCGGCTGCCCGCCGGGCACCACGGACGCCGTGGCCCACGTCGCGGCTAACGTGGCGTTGGTGGTGTTTAGCGTGGCGATCATGCTGCCGGCCGCTCCGGCGGCGGCGGGCGCGCCGGATGCGGCGGCCGCCGCACCACCCTGCCCTAGCGCCGCCGAGATTTGCGCCAAGCTCGCGGTCGCGTCGACCGGCGTCATTTGCGGCCGGGTCATGAAAGTGTTCATCGCGTTAGAGATCGCGTCCACCGCCCCGCCCATCGCCGCCGGCAAGGCGCGCCACGCCGGCAGGCCGCCGATCAGCACATTCAGGCTGCCCGGACCGGGGTTGAGCGGCGGGCTGTGGCTGGTCATGTCCGTCACGCGCGCGGCCATCGGCATGGTTCAAACCCTCCCCGTCGCCGGACTGGAGCCGGCCACCGTCGTCCGCTCGGTGCGCAGTTGCTCGCCTTCGGGCCAAAACGCCAGCGAGGCGCTCGGGTCATCATCTTCGGTCACATAGCGCAGCACCGGGCCGAACACCGCCTTTAACTCCTGAGCGTTGCAGGTCGGCAGATAAACCCGCAACACGCGGGGATCGTAATAGCGGAAATACAGCGGTTTCAAATCCGGCCCGTAGACCTTGAGAAAGGTGCGCAAGTGCATCCGCAACCGGCGCAAATCTACCGGCGCGACCGCAAACACCCCCCAATGTTGGCCCCAGCCCTCTTGCAACAGCCATTCGGTAAACGGATCGTCCGGTCGCACGCTCGCCAGATACGGCGCGACCAGAGCCATGTCGGGTTCCAGTTCGCCCCGGAACAGACATTCCGACTCGACCGCAAACCGCGCCAGCGTTTGCGGCAGCTCGGGGACCGACGCGCCGTCGAGAATCGCGTAAACCCTGGCGTCGGGAACCGCGAAAAGCTGGCGCGCGAGCGCCTGTAAACTCCCTTCGGCCGCCATGCGTTACGCCCCTCCCTTCGCGGCTTCGCAAATTTCGCAAAACGGCGTTCCGCTCTGGGCCGCCCGGCGCAACGCCTGGGCCTGCGGGCTTTCAAACGCGCCGACGGTGACGGAATCCAGCGACCGGCCCTTTTGCTGGAGCGGCGTCGCCTGGGCGTCGGTGACTTGTCCCGGCTGATCGTTCGCCGCCTCCTTGGGCGCGGTCGGCGCGGTCGGCGCGGTCGGCGAACTGCCGGAGCCGCTGCCGGCGGAACCGCCGCTGTTAATCTTGACCATCGTGCCTTGAATCGTGACGCCGGAGGGATCGAGGGTCAGAAAATTGCCGCCCACCTTGATGGTCAGTTGGGTTCCCGCTTCGATCACCACCTTCATGCCGGCCTTGAGGTGGATTTCGGTGCCGGCGTCCAGCGCGTGATTGCTGCCCACTTTTTCCTGGAGATCGCCGTCGACCTTGAGCGAGAGGGTGCCGCCGACCTTCACGTTGTAATCCTGCTTGACCTCTTGGTGCTTTTCGCCCTCGATCTTTTCGAACTGATCGCCCTTGCCGCCGTCGCCGGATTTGACGGTGAGATGCTTCTCGCCCTCGACCTGCTCGAACTGTTTTTTCTTGACGAGCAAATGCCGCTCGGACCCGATCCACTCGAACGCGTCGTTTTTGACCCGGATGTCCTCGTTGCGCTCGGCGTGCAAAAAGACCTGTTCCTCGCCTTTTTTGTCCTCGAAGCGAAACTCGTTGAACCCCGCACCGCCCTTGCTGGAGTTGCTTTTGAGCGTGGAGACGGTCGCCTTGGCCGGCAGATCGTAAGGCGGCATGTTGATGCCGTTGTAAACCCGGCCGGTGATGATCGGCCGGTCCGGATCGCCTTCCAGAAAATCCACGATCACCTCGTGGCCGATGCGGGGCAGGTACATCATGCCCCACTTTTTGCCGGCCCAGCTTTGGGCGACTTGAATCCAGCAGGAGCTGTTCTCGTCCGCCCGGCCATAACGGTCCCAATGGAACTGGCATTTGACCCGGCCATATTGGTCCGTATAAATCTCCTCGCCGGCCGGGCCGACCACGATCGCGGTCTGCGGGCCTTGCACCACCGGCTTGGGCGTCACGCGCGGCGCGCGAAATTGCTGCTGGGCGTCGAGCGCGGTGATCTCGCCTTGATACGGCTTGCCGGACAGGCCGTAATTGGAAAAGGATTCGTATTCGTCCGATTCCAGATGGTGGACGGCCGAGGTGATCAGATATTTGCGGTTTTGGTCGTCGCGCGGGCAGTTGCTGAGGCTGAACAGATAACCGGCCGCCAAGCCGGCGGCGTTGCCCCGGCCGTGGGCGAGCTCGTGCTGGGCGAGAAATTCCTCCAGACGGATTTTGGAATAGCTGTTGCCGTCGCCCAGTTCGCTGTATTCGCCGGGGTAGTCGTACAGCTCAAAATCGGCCAAGGCGTGACTTTTCGGCTGGTTCAACACCGCCCGCAAGGACTTGCGCGGCGCGGTGAAATCGTAATCGTTCAGAAAATAGGCGCCCGGTTGCACGCTTTGGCCGATCAGCCATTCCGACAGCGCGTCCCGCTCGCGGCGGTCGTGGGCGTCGGGCGGAAAAAAAGGCACGGTTTCGTATTTGGGAAATTCCTGGTGCGAGCCGATCCCGTCCGCCAAGACCAGGATATTCTTGCCGTTTTCATGAGTCGAATAGTAATAAGCCCCTTCCTGTTCCAACAGGCGGCTGATGAAATTGAAATCGGTTTCCCGGTATTGCACGCAATAGTCCCACTCGCGGTAGCTGCCGGTCAGGGCGTCCTTGAAATCGGTGAACCCCTGCTCCCGAAAGATTTCCTTCACGATGTCGGGCACGGTCTTGTGCTGAAAAATCCGGCAGTCGGAGGTGCGGGTCAGAAACCAAAGCCACGGCCTGATCTCGGCGCGATAGACCCCGTAGCGCAAGCCGCGCGTCCCTTCATAGCTGAAACGGGTCACGAAACCGTTGAAATAGCGCGTACCTTGCTGGTAGGGCAACTCCATCCGCACGGTCAGGTTGGTGCCGAGCAGGTCGGCCAGCTTGATGTCGGTCTTGTCGCTAAAAAGCTCCAACTGCCCCTCGAACAACTGCCCCAGTTGCTCCGTGAAGGTCATGCGCCCGAACAGCAGCACATCCTCGCCCAAGGCGCTGTTGACGGCGATCAGCCGATGTTTTTGGGTGGTGGCCATGATTCCCGAACTCCGCATCCACGCCGCCGCAGCAGCGCGGCCCAGCGTTGAGTTTAGCAGCAAACGCGCGCGCGCAAGGGCCTTGGAAAACCGGTGAAAACATCCCCGCGCGCTAGCTTCTCGGCATCCTTAACCAAGGGTATAGCTAAAATCGTGCCATTTGCAGGTCAAGGCTTTGCCTTGACCCAAACTGCCGTACCTGGAAATGGGCGAGGTTCGAAAACGCTCGATCGGATGGCCTTCAAAAATCGGAGAACCGCGGAGACCGAAACGGCAAAAGGCCGCGAACGCGGCCTTCTGGTTTTCGGGGATTTTCAGGAAATCAGCGCCATTTTTCGCCCTCGTAGCGCTCGCGGCGAGGCGGCGGCGGGGCGAACTGATCGTCTCGCTCGTCCCAGAAACGGTTGCGCGGCGGCCGGCGATAACCCTCGCAATCGATTACGCCCTGGCGGCACAAGGTCTCGCGCCAGACATATTTGATGAAAAACTGGGAAAACGGGCGCCGTTCGGGAGCGAAGTCCACCTGCCGCGACGGCGACCATTCGGTCTCGCCATAGCCCGTGCCCGGCGCGCTTTCGCGGGCGGCGCTCGCGGGCGGCGCGGCTTCCGGAGAAGGCGCGCGCGAACCCCGTTGGGCGCTGTAACGATCGCCTTCCCGCTCCCAAACCCGGCCGACCTCCCGAAACGCGGCCACGGCGATCACGCCCATGGCGGAAGAATCGCCCCACGACTCCGCGTAAGCATCGCCCGCTTCGGTGAAATAGAAGCGATTGATCCGGTTCTTGGAGCTGCGCCAGCCCTCATAGGTTTCCTGCTCGCGCGGCCCGAGCACGTACATGCGCTCGTCCGGCGCGAGTTCCGAGCGCGCGCCGGAGATGATGTTGCGCCCGTCGACCGCGATCACGACGCCGATCCGCTGGTCGGTGCGGTTGCGCACCCGGATCGAATAGCGCTGGTTGCGGCGGGCTTCCAGATAAGCTTTATAAATCCCTGGTCGCTCGTCGCGGCGCAGCGGATAATCCGCGAGGACTCTGCCGCGCTGATCGACGACTTCGACCTCGACATCGCCCGACCGCTGCGCCCAGCCCGCCGCCGGTCCCAGCGCCATCAACATCGCCACCAACCCTGCCCGCCATTTCTTCATGGAATTCACTCGCTGTTGTTTGATGAAGGGTTACGCCGTATCGATTTTTCGCCCGATCATTCGCGCGATCCAGCCTAGGGCGAATTGGCTGAATCTCGACTGAACCCCCGGCGCGGCCGCCGCGTAGCGCGCCGCCGCCGAAGCCCGACGGTTCAGTCCGGATTCATTGTTAAGCCGTTAGGCTGTAAGCTAATCGAGTCCATCGCCATTCAATCGCTATATATTGGTTTGGAAAGCTTCCATCATGTCCGATAAGTTTCAGCGATCGCGACGCCTCGCGCTGCTGGCGCTGGCTGGCCTGTTAGCCGCTCACGGCGCGCACGCTCAAGGCTTATGGCGCAACCGGAGCGGCGACTATGGCGAACCGCCGCGCGCTCGGGAAAACCGTCCGCCGCCTCGCCAGTTCGCCGATCCCGACCGCGCCGCCAACGCCGCGCGCGAAGCGACCGGCGGCCGGGTGCTGGGCGTGCAAGGCCCGAACCGCGACGGGCGACCGGGCTATCGGGTCCGCATCCTCGAACCGGGCGGGCGCGTGCGCAATTGGCATTACGATCCCGAAAACGATGGCGGGCGAGATTGAACATCCAAATCGAACTCCGCTCCGAATAAACGCCCATGCGCATCCTGATCATCGAAGACGAAGCGCCGCTGCTGGAGCGGGTGACCGCCCAACTGCGCCAGCAGGGCTATGCGGTCGATACCGCCTCGGACGGCCGCAACGGCCTGTATCTCGGCCAGGAATATCCGCTGGACGCGGCCGTGGTCGATCTGGGCTTGCCCGATTTATCCGGCATCGAAGTCATCCGCCAGTGGCGGGCGGCGGGACGGCGCTTTCCGATTCTGATCCTCACCGCTCGCGGGCGCTGGCAGGACAAAGTCGAGGGCCTGGAAGCGGGTGCCGACGATTATCTGGTCAAACCGTTTTACATGGAAGAGTTGCTGGCGCGGCTGCGCGCCTTGATCCGCCGCACCGGCGGCTGGACGCAGGCGGTGCTGTCTTGTGGCCCCATCGCGCTCGATACCGGCGGCCAACAGGTCACTTTGGACGGCCAAGCGGTCGAATTGACCGCCTACGAATACAAGTTGCTGGAATATTTGATCCTGCACGCCGGCACGGTGATCTCCAAAACCGAATTGACCGAGCATCTTTATCAGGAAGACGAAGATCGCGACAGCAACGTGCTGGAAGTGCTGGTGGGCCGGCTGCGCCGCAAGCTGGACCCCGAGCGCGCGCTCAACCCCATCGAAACCCTGCGCGGCCGCGGTTACCGGTTCCGGCTGGAACGCTCGGCCGGCTGAGCGCCGATGCGTTCCCTCAGGGGCCGGTTGCTGGTCGCGGCCAGCGCGGTTCTGGCCGCTTTCCTCGGTTTGACGGGCCTGACGCTGGATGGGGCGTTCCGGGACAGCGCGCTGAGCGCGGTCCAAAGCCGCCTGCAAGCTCAAGTCTACATGCTGCTGGGCGCGGCCGAACTGGATTCCTTCAAGCGCTTGACGATCCCGCAGAATTTGGCCGAAGCGCGTTTCTCCATGCCGGATTCCGGCCTGTACGCCGACGTGCTGGACAGCCAAAGCAATCTGGTGTGGCGCTCGCCGTCGCTGCTCGGCATGGCGCTGCCGTTTTTTCCCGCCGTGCGCAACGCCGGCGAAACCCAGTTCGCGCTGCTGGAGTCGGCGGAAGGCGCGCCGCTGTTCGTGCTGGCCTTCACGGTCAACTGGGAAACCAATCCCAACGACTATCAAAGCTACACCTTTCGCGTCGCGGAAACCCGAGACGAATATCTGGATCAGCTCTGGAACTTTCGCCGCAGCTTGTGGGGTTGGCTGCTCGGCGCGACCGTGGTGCTGCTGGCGGGACAGGGCCTGATCCTGCGCTGGAGCCTCAAACCGCTGCGGCGGGTCGCCACCGAAGTCAAAGATATCGAAACCGGCAAACGGGCCGAGCTCGGCGGCGGCTACCCCGAGGAGTTGCTGCCGCTGACCGCCAACCTCAACGCCTTGCTCCGCCAAAGCCACGCTCATCTGGAGCGCTATCGCAACGCCTTGGCCGATCTGGCGCACAGCCTCAAGACACCGCTGGCGGTGCTGCGCGGCACCCTGGAAAACCGCGTCGCGCTCGACGAGCTGGAGCAGACGCTGGGCGATCAGCTAGAGCGGATGAACCGCACGGTGGACTACCAGTTGCAACGCGCCGCCGCCTCGGGGCGGATCGCGCTCAGCGCGCCGCTGCCGGTCGCGCCCATCGCCCGCAAAATTCAGGATTCGCTGGCCAAGGTTTACGCCGGCCGTTCGCTGCAGCTAAAAACCGAGGTGCCGGCGGCGACGATGTTTTACGGCGACGAAGGCGATCTGATGGAAATTCTCGGCAACCTGGCCGACAACGCTTGCAAGTGGTGCCGGCGCCAAGTGGTGGTCCGCGCTTATCCCGCCGACCGCGCGGGCCGACTGGAGCTGGTGGTCGAGGTGGAAGACGACGGCCCCGGCATCCCCGCCGAACAGGCGCCGTCGCTGCTCGGCCGGGGCCAGCGGGCCGATCCCACGGTCGAGGGCCACGGCATCGGCCTGGCGGTGGTGCGGGATCTGGTGGAAGAAATCTATTACGGTCGACTGGAAATCCGGCGCGGCGCGCTCGGCGGTGCGCTGGTGCAGGCGCGGTTGCGCTTTCAGGCGGAAAGCGAGTGATTTTCGCCGGTTTCGACCGACGCGCCCTCTGGGCGGCGGCGTTCGCGCCGGTTTCGCGTTAACCTTGGGCGGTTTCGTCACGAGAGCCCGCCATGCTGACCATCGCTACCTTCAATCTTTGCAATCTGAGCGCGACCGCCGCGCCGGCCCGGTTCGAGCGTTTCGGCGCGATCATCGCTCAGGACTTGCAAGGTCCCGCCATCGTGGCCGTCCAGGAAGTCATGCAGGAAAATCCGGGGCCGCCTCGCGCGCCGGTTCCGGTTCCGGCCGACGCCGCCTATCAAACCCTCATCGGCGCCGTAACCGGCGCCGGGGGGCCGGCATACGCCTATCGGGAAATCCCGCCGCTGGCCGACCAGGACGGCGGCATGGCCGGCGCGAACATCCGCGTCGGCGTGCTGTTCGACCCGAAACGCCTCCGGTTCTCCGACCGGGGCGCCGCCGGGCCGGAGGATAGCGTCGGGATACGGTTCAGCGGCGACGGTCCCAGCCTGACGCGCAATCCCGGACGCATCGTCCCCGCGCACCCCGCCTTTGCGGGCGACGCTCATCGCCACTGGGCGCCCAGCCGCAAGGCGCTGGCGGCGGAATTCGAGGCGGAGGGACGCCGCCTGTTCGTGATCGTTTGCCATTTCAAGTCCATGCGCGCGCTGACGCGCCGCGTCCAGGATTACGCCAAGAAGCAGCGCCACGCCCAAGCCGAACTGATTCACGGTTTCGCCGGCGACCTGCTGGCGTGTGACCCTGACGCCGCCATCGTGATCCTGGGCGATCTGAACGATGTCCCCGGTTCCCGAACGCTGAAAGCACTCAAGGGTTCCCGCTTCCACAATCTGCTGGACGACGCGCCGCGCGGCCAGGCCTACACCCGACGCCACGGCGGTCAACCGCAAGCCTTGGATCACATTTTGATCAGCCCGGCGCTGCGGCGCGGGGCGGCGCTTCGCATCCCTCATCTCCACAGCGACGCCGCGCCCGGCAGCCCCGAACCCGCCAGCGATCACGACCCGGTATTGGCGTTGTTGCCGGCTTTCGCCGTCGGGGCTTGATGCCGATTTCCGGACGTTCGAGCCCGCAAACTGGCTGGCCCGCGCCATTAAGGAACGCTTCAGCCGCATTATCGAACAATGGGCTCGTGGCGGGCGTGGAGCGGTTTTGATCCTCCCGCCGGTTCAACGATCCGATAACTGGAGGGCGTGTGACATGAAAAAATCCTGGTTGGGCGCAGCGATTTTATTGAGCGGTCTACTTTCAGCGCCGGCGGCGATGGCTTACGGCTACGGCGACGATTACCGGGAAGCCCGCTACAGCGAGCGGGGCTTGACAGGCTCGCGCCACCACTTCGAAAAAATTCGACACCTGCGCGCCAAGCTGGACCGGAGCCAGGACGAACGCCGGCGGGTGGAATGGGCTTACCGTCAAGCTCGCCACCAGGGCGACTGGCCCACGGTCAGGTTTCAGGAAGCCCGTTTAAACCGCCTGGACCGCGAGATTCAACGCTATCGCTACGAGTTGAGACGGGCCTACGAACAGGCGCGGCGGGATCGCTATCGGCACGAGGTCTTAAGCGACGAGTACAGCTACCGCTATCACTGATCGTTACCGGCCGCGTCTCGGCTCGGTTCACCCCAATTGGGACCGCCAACAAAAAAGGCTTGCCCATGTCAGGCAAGCCCTCGATTATTTGGTGGCCAGGGACGGAATCGAACCATCGACACGCGGATTTTCAGTCCGCTGCTCTACCAACTGAGCTACCTGGCCCAATTTCGCTTGTCGCGAGAGACGCGCATTTAAACAACTCGCGCCGGTCGCGTCAAGCGCTCACGCTTTCGGCGGAATATAGCCTTCCGGCAAGGCCGCGCCTTCCCCGAAAAAGAACTGGGTCATCTGTTCTTCCAGGAATTGGCGGGCTTTGGGCTCGAACGGCGTCAACCGATATTCGTTGATCAGCATGGTTTGCTGTCGCAACCACTGTTGCCACGCCGCTTTGGAGACATTCGCGAAAATCCGCTGGCCCAGTTCGCCCGGATACGGCGGCCGATCCAAGCCTTCGGACTCGACGCCGAGCTTGACACATTTCACCAATCGCGCCATCGCTGCTTTCCTAGGGGTTCAGTAAATCGCTGGTCAACGCCGCCAGCAAGGTTCGCACCGGAGCCGCCATTCCGGGCGGCTCGCCGTCGCGTTCCTTATACCAGACAAACCGCTCCCCTTCCATGACGCGGCCGCCGGCTTCGCGCACGCGGGCCGGCACCGGCGTGATATCGAGATGAAAATGGCTGAAGGTATGGCGCAGCACCTTCCATGGCCTTTCGACTTCCACCTCCAAACCGAAGCGATCCTGGCACCAATCGGCGACGCTCACCTCGGCCGGACATTCGGGAAAGCTCCACAATCCGCCCCAGATGCCAGCGGGTGGCCGGCGCTCCAGCAACACTTCGCCGTCGGCCGAGCGCACTAGCACCATGCGGGTCGACCGGACCGGCAACGCCCGGCGCGGCTTCGGGCTGGGAAGCGCCGTCTCCCGCCCTTGCGCGCGGGCCAGACAAGCCGCCATCAGAGGGCAGCGATCGCAGCGCGGCCGGCGAGCCGCGCAGATCAAAGCGCCGAGATCCATCATCGCCTGGGTGTATTCCGCCACTCGCTCGACCGGGGTATAACGCTCCGCCAGCTCCCACAATCGCGCCGCCACCGCAGGCTGGCCCGGCCAGCCGTCCACCGCCGCGAACCGCGCCAGCAAGCGCTTGACGTTGCCGTCCAAAATCGCCTGCCGTTGCCCGAAGGCCAAGGCGAGAATCGCGCCCGCCGTCGAGCGGCCGATGCCGGGCAGCGCCTGGATGCGGGCCATGTCCGCCGGCATTTCCCCGCCATGCCGGTCGCGCACCGCGCGCGCGGCCCGATGCAAATTGCGCGCGCGCGCGTAGTAACCCAATCCCGCCCACAGGCTCAACACCTCGTCCAGTTCAGCGTCGGCCAGCGCGCGAATAGTGGGAAATCGCTCCATAAACCGCCGATAATAGGGCGCGACCGTGGCGACCTGGGTCTGTTGGAGCATGATTTCCGACACCCAAACCCGATACGGCGTGGGATTCTGTTGCCAGGGCAGTCCCTTGCGGCCGTGCGCGTCGAACCAGCCCAAAACGCGCCGGCCGAACTCCGCCGGATTCATGGCGTCCGCGCGACGGATTCGATCCGGCGCTTCAAGTCGAGAGGGTTTTCAATCATGGCGCGTATTCTAATCGCCGGCTGCGGCGATGTCGGCACCGTTTTGGGCCAACACCTGCACGCGGCCGGACACGTCGTGTGGGGACTCAGACGGCGGCCCGCCGATCTGCCGGCCGCGATTCGGCCGCTGGCGGCCGACCTGACCGATCCTGCCAGCCTGAACCGGCTGCCACCGGATCTGGACTTTATCGTTTACAGCGCCGCCGCCGCCGGATTTAGCGAGGCGCAGTATCGGGCCGCCTACCGCGAGGGGCTGCAAAATTTGCTCGCCGTCCTGCAGCAGACCGGCCAGCGACCCCGAAGGCTGCTGTTCGCGTCCAGCACCTCGGTCTATGGCCAACGAGAGGGGGAATGGGTCGATGAGCATTCGCCGGCCGAGGCCGACGGTTTCAGCGGACGGTGCATCCGCGCCGGCGAGGAATTATTGTGGGACAGCCCCTGGCCGTCGGTCGCCGTCCGTTTCGGCGGCATTTACGGGCCGGGCCGCACCCGCTTGATCGACAGCGTGCGCGAGGGCACCGCCACCCGGCCCGCCGGCCCGCCGGTCTATACCAACCGCATCCACCGCGACGACTGCGCCCGCGCGTTGCAACACCTGCTGGAACTTCCGCAAGCCGAGCGCTTGTATGTGGCCGTGGACGACGATCCCGCGCCGCTGGATGAGGTGTTGAGCTGGCTCGCGCGCCAGTTGGGCGTTGCAAGACCGCCGGTCGCCGACCGATCGCCGCTCAAACCCGGCGGGGCGGAGCGCGATTCCGCCATGCGCCTGCGGGCGAGCAAGCGCTGCCGCAACGCCCGTTTGCGCGCCAGCGGTTTCGAGTTTCGCTATCCCGGCTATCGAGAGGGTTACGCCGCGCTGTTAGCGGAGGCTACAGCCCGTTGAACGGCGCTCAGAACGCCGCGCTGGAAAAATCGTAGCTCATTTCCCGATAGGGGTGCTGCAAGAAAAAGCCTTGGATCAAATCCACGCCCAGCGACCAGAGAATCGGCAAGGTTTTGACGTCTTCCACCCCGCCGACCACGGTGGATGCGCCCAAGGCTTCCAGATTCTCGACCAACTCCTTCAAAAGTTCCTGTTTGTTGGGGTCTTTCACCAGGCTATTGACGAAATACATATCCAGTTTGACGTAATCCGCGCCCAGATTTTTCAAAAGCCCCAGCGAATCGGAACCCCGGCCGAAACGGTCCAGGCAGAAGCCGCAACCCAGCAACTTGATCCCGCCCAAAAACCCGAACATGTCGCGCAGGCTGCGCTCGGCGGTGGCTTCGGCGACCTCGAACACGATGCGCTCGGCCTCCACGTCGGCTTGCTCCAGCCGCTCGCGCAACCAGCCGCTCAAGCTGCGATCCTGCAAGGTCACCGGCAAAATTTTGATGAATAACGTGCTCGGCGCTTTGCGTTGCTGCAAGATGGCGATGGCGTGCTCGATGACCCAGCGGTCCAGCTTCAGGCCGAGCTGATGGTTGTGCACCACGCCGAACACGCTGCCCGGCACGATCTCCTGGCCCTGGTTGTCGCGCAGCCGCAGCAGCACCTCGTAGCGCTCGATGGCGTCGCCGCGCATGCTGACGATGGGCTGGAACACCAGCCAGATCCGCTCGTGCTCGTAGATGTCTTGCACCTGCTCCAGCATCCGCGTCCGCAGCGACGCCTCTTGGTCGCGCTTCACCGCCAGCATGTTCTCGTGGACGAAGATGCGGTCGCTCTTGCCCTCGCGCGCCAGGCCGCAGGCCGAGTCGGCGCGCTGGATCAACATCAGATGGTCCTGGCTGCGGTCGGTCGCCACCGCGATGCCGACGTTGATCCGCAACAGCAAGGCCTGCTCGCCGATCTTGTAAAAACCGGTTTCCAGCACGTCGCGGACGCGCCGCGCCATCTTGATCAGCGGCTCGCCGAGCACGTCCGGCACCATGATGGTGAAAATGGCGTCGCTGAACCGGGCCGCGTGCTGGTTCGGGGCCAGGATTTGCCGCAACCGTCCCGCCGCCTGGCCGATGACCTCGTCCGCCGTCGCCACGCCGGCGGTATCGCGGATCGAGCGCAGGTTGTCGAGCATGATAAACAGCACCGCCACGGACTGGTTGCGCAGGCCCAAGGTTTCGAACGCCTGCTCCAGCAGCATCAAAAACCGCCGGCGGTTGAAAAAGCCGCTGACCACATCGTTGTCGGTCAGCATGTTGAGCTTGACCCGCATCGAGCGCGACCGGCGCAGCCGCTGCTTGACCTCCCAGCACAGATAGCTGGTCGGCACCGGCTTGATCAGCAAGGTCGCGCCGGCCACATGCAAATTGCTCAGGTAATGCGCCATGTCGGCCTGAAGGCACAGCAGCACCATCGGCAAGAAATCGCATTCCCGGTGCTGGGCGATCATCTGGGTCAATTCCGCCCCGTTGATCTCCTTGATGTCCAAATCGATCAGCAGCAGATCGGGGCGAAAGCGGTGGATGTCTTGCAGCACCTGCAACGGCTGGATCACCACCAGCGGCGTGATGCCCTGCTCCTCGAACGCGCCCGCCATTTCCCAGGCTTCGGTCGGCCGGTCGTTGACGATCAGCACCCGGTAGTAGTCTTGCGCCGTCTGCGGCAGCAGCAATTCGCCCACCACCCCCAGCAGATCGTCGGCGTCGACCGGTTTGGTGAAATAAGCCGCGCTGCCGATCCGCACCGCCTCCAGGCGGGCGGTCATGTCGTTGCGTTCCGAGAGAATGAGGACGGGAGCGCGCAAATTGATCTGGGCGCGCAGGCCGGCGATCAAGCCGAGCGTTTGTTCCTGACCTTCCGGAAAGTCGATATCGAGCAGGATCGCCCCGGGCATCCGCTCGTGCAGCCGCTCTTCCGCCTGCGCCAGCTCGGTGATGAGCCTGACCCGATAGCCCGCATCCTCCAGCTTGGCGACCAGAGCCGACTTTTCGTCGGGCGCGATCAGAAAAATTTCCGGCAGCGGCGCCAAGCGGGGACGGGTTCGGGGATCTTCGCTCAACACCATGCTTTTTTCGGTGACCAAACCGTGGTGCAAAGCGTCGATGAGGGCGGTCAAGCGTTGCCGGTCGGTCTCCTGCGGCACGCCGCCCGCCGCCAGGCAACTGCCGACGTGATGCTCCAACTGCGCGACCAGCTTGATGATCTGAACATCGTCGCGACTTTGAGCGAACTGCACCATGTCCTGGGACAGCCGCCCGAGCATCGCGAAGGACTTGGCGTTCCATTTGACATAGAACAGCTTCTGCCACAGATCATCGATCAGTTTGAGATGGTTGACCAACATGACATGCTGGCCGTTCTGGCCGTCCGCCTGACTCACGGTTTATCTCCTCGACAAATATCCATCACCCGCTTACGACTCCCGCATTCGACGGCTTTGGCCGCGTTTCGACCCCGTTGGCGCTTCAGGCCATCGGGCGAGCGGGACGAATTCCACACGCCAGGATCAACGCCGCAACTGGCTCACGTCCCGCACCGCGCCCCGCGCGGCGCTGGTGGTCATGGCGGCGTAGGCTTGCAGCGCCGCCGACACCGCGCGATCCCGGTCCAGCGGCTGCCAGGCCCGCGCCCCGCGCGCGGTTTGCGCCGCCCGGCGCCGCTCCAGTTCAGCGTCGTCGACCGCCAAGTGGATCCGCCGGCCGGGAATGTCGATCTCGATCGGATCGCCTTCCTCGACCAGCGCGATGGTCCCGCCTTCCGCCGCTTCCGGCGACACATGGCCGATGGACAAACCGGAGGTGCCGCCGGAAAACCGGCCATCGGTCACCAGCGCGCAGGCTTTGCCGAGCCCCTTGGACTTGAGATAGCTGGTCGGATACAGCATTTCCTGCATTCCCGGCCCGCCCCGAGGCCCCTCGTAGCGGATCAGCACCACGTCGCCTTCCCGCACGCGCCCGCCCAAAATCGCTTCGACCGCCGCCTCCTGGCTTTCCATAATCCGCGCCGGCCCCCGAAATGTCAGAATGCTCTCATCCACCCCGGCGGTCTTGACGATGCAGCCGTCCTCGGCCAGATTGCCGAACAGCACCGCCAAGCCGCCGTCCTGGGAATAGGCGTGCGCCCGTTCGCGAATGCAGCCCTGCGCCCGATCCAGATCCAGGCTCGGCCAGCGGGTGGCCTGGCTGAACGCCTCCTGGGTCGGGATGCCCGCCGGACCGGCCGAATAGCGCAGCCGCGCCTCGTCCCAACTGCTCGGGCGGGCGATGTCCCAGCGATCCAGCGCTTCCGCCAGGGTTTCGCTGTGAACCGTGCGCGCCTCGCGGTGCAACAAACCCGCCCGATCCAACTCGCCGAGAATCGCGATCACCCCGCCGGCGCGATGCACGTCTTCCATGTGATATTGTTGGGTGGCGGGAGCGACTTTACACAAGTTGGGCACGCGGCGCGACAAACGGTCGATGTCGTTCATGGTGAAATCCACCCCGCCCTCCCGCGCCGCCGCCAGCAAATGCAGCACCGTGTTGGTGGAGCCGCCCATGGCGATGTCGAGGCTCATGGCGTTTTCGAAAGCCTCGAAGCGGGCGATGGCGCGCGGCAGGATCGAGCCGTCATCCCGCTCGTAATAGCGCCGGGTCAGCTCGACGATGCGCCGGCCCGCTTCCAGAAACAATTCGCGCCGGTCGGCGTGGGTGGCCAGCAGCGAGCCGTTGCCCGGCAGACTCAAGCCCAGCGCTTCGGTCAGACAGTTCATCGAATTGGCGGTGAACATGCCGGAGCAAGAGCCGCAGGTCGGGCAGGCCGAGCGCTCGATCTGGGCCACGTCCTCGTCGCTGGCGCGCTCGTCGGCGGCCATGACCATGGCGTCCACCAGATCCAGCTTCAAATCGCGGCCGGCCAGCCGGGTCTTGCCCGCCTCCATCGGCCCGCCCGAGACGAAAATCGCCGGGATGTTGAGCCGCATCGCCGCGATCAACATGCCGGGCGTGATCTTGTCGCAATTGGAGATGCAGACCAGCGCGTCGGCGCAATGGGCGTTGACCATGTATTCGACCGAATCGGCGATCAGCTCGCGCGAAGGCAGCGAATACAGCATCCCGCCGTGGCCCATGGCGATGCCGTCGTCCACGGCGATGGTGTCAAATTCCTTGGCGATGCCGCCGGCTCGCTCGACTTCGCGCGCCACGAGTTGACCCAAATCCTTGAGATGGACGTGGCCGGGCACGAACTGGGTGAAGGAATTGGCGATGGCGATGATCGGCTTGCCGAAGTCGCCGTCCTTGACGCCGGTGGCCCGCCAGAGCGCGCGAGCGCCCGCCATGTTGCGGCCGTGGGTGGTGGTGCGGGAGCGATAGTCGGGCATGGGAGACTCCAAAGGCCAGAAAAGGACCGAAACGCGACCTGAGGCGATCCGGTCTGGACGGATTCGCAGATTCTATGACAAATCCTTTCGCTCTGGCGCGCTCGCGCGATTCGCTTGTAAAAACGCCGAGATGCCTTAGTCTTATTATTAGAAATTCATGCACCCGGCCCGACCGCGCCCGGTGAAACCTTCTTGATTTAGACCAACCAAAGAGGCTCTCATGATTCGCTTCGCATTACGTGTAGGTGTGGCCCTGACCGCTTGCGGCGCTCTGGCCGGCGCCGCGCAGGCGGCCGGCGATCCGGCGGCCGGAAAAGCCAAGTTCGAAACGTGCACCGGCTGCCATTCCATCCCCGGTTACACCAACGCCTATCCCACCTATCGCGTGCCCCGGCTGGGCGGCCAGCATCCCGATTACATCGTCTCGGCCCTGAAAGCCTATCAAAGCGGCGAGCGCCAGCATCCCACCATGCACGCCAATTCCTCGTCGCTGAGCGAGCAGGACATCCAGAATATCGCCGCTTATCTGGCCTCCTCCGCCACCGCCACATTCGCCGACGACCCCAATCCGGTGCGGGGCAATATTGGCGCCGGCAAGAAAAAAAGCGTGGCTTGCGTGGCCTGCCATGGCCCGGACGGCAACGGCCCTATCCCTCTCTACCCGCGGCTGGCTGGCCAGCACGAGGACTACCTCGTCAAAGTCCTGCAAGATTACAAAAGCGGCAAACGCAACAACGCGGTCATGAAGGGCATCGTTTTGCCGCTGACGGAACAAGACATCGTCGACCTGGCGGCCTATTTCGCCAGCCAGCCCAAAGGCGTGGTCGTGATGGGGCAAGACTGATCCGGGGTTTCTGACCGCGCCCCGGACGGGTTGCGGCTTTTCCGAGCCGGCCGAGCCCTTAAAATCGGGCTGTCCGGTCCCGAGCCGCATCCGGCGTCCGCCACGCTCATCCGGTTGCCTTCAGGCGGCGGTTTCGGGCAGCCAGTGCCGGATGAGGGCGACGAGCGCGGCCATTTCGTAGGGTTTGGCGAGGTAATCGTCCATGCCGCTGGCCGCGCAGCGCGCCCGATCTTCCGCCATCGCGTTGGCCGTCATCGCGATCACCGGCGTGGGCGCGGTGTCCCGCTCCCGCTCCCAACGCCGGATCTCCTGAGCCGCCGTATGCCCGTCCATCACCGGCATTTCCACGTCCATGAACACCAGGTCATAGCGGCCCTGCCGGAATTTCTCCAGGGCTTCCAAACCGTTGCCGGCGATCTCGCAGCTCGCGCCGATCGCGGCCAACATGCTGGAAGCCACCAGTTGATTGACTTCGTTGTCTTCCACCAGCAACACGTGCTTCGAGCGCGCGGGCGCTGACGGGGTTCGAGCGTCGCCGGCAGGCGCGCCGACCGACGCTTTTCCCTGAACTTCGCGGGCGGTGGCGGCTTCCGCTTGCGCGGGCGCGGGCTCGGCCGCTTCCAGGGGCAGGGAAAACCAAAAACGGGTGCCTTGGCCGGGGCGGCTTTCCACCTCCAACACGCCGCCCATCGCTTCCACCAAATCCTTGCAGATCGCCAGCCCCAAACCGGTTCCGCCGTATTTGCGAGTGGTGGATTGATCGGCTTGGGTGAACGGCTTGAACAGCTTTTGCACGCTCGGCGCGTCCATGCCGATACCGGTATCCCAAACTTGAAACCGCACGCCGGCCCGCTCCGATTCGGGCTCGACGCGCAGGCCCACTTCGCCGCGCTCGGTAAACTTCACCGCGTTGTCCAGCAAATTGATCAGCACTTGGCGCACCCGGGTCGGATCGCCCCGCACCTGATCCGCCAAAGCCGACACGATATCCACCCGAACCGTCACGCCCTTCGCCTGAGCGCGCTTCATGGTCACGGCGGCCACTTCCTCCACCGTCCGCTTCAGGTCAAACGCGATTTTTTCCAGCACCAGCCGGCCCGCTTCGATTTTCGCCAGATCGAGCACCTCCCCGATCAAGTTCAACAGATGTTGGCCGGCGGTATGAATCCTTTGCGAATAATCCCGCTGCACGGGGGTCAGATTTTCCCGGTCCAGCAATTGCGCGAAACCCAGAATGGCGTTCATCGGCGTGCGCAATTCGTGACTCATCCTCGAGACGAAATCCGACTTGGCGCGGCTCGCCCGCTCCGCCTCATCGCGCGCGAGGCGCATTTCGCTCCACGCCCGCACCAGCTTATCGTTCGACTGCTTGAGCTGGCGCCCGAACAGGATGCCGATCAGGGTGACCGCGCCGATCACCGCGATCACCAAGACCGCTTCGGTGGTTTTATAGCGGGTGCGCTGGGCGGCCAACTGGGCCTCCAGGCTTTCCAGGCGCTGCTGGCTTTCAAAAAACAGCCGGTTGGCGTTTTCGTTGAGCCGGAAGAAAAACGAGGGCAGGCGTTTGAAATAGGTGAGCAGATCGCGCGTGACCGCCAACAGACCCTCGCCATTGTTCCGGTTGCGGTGATCGTCGCGCAGCTTCAGCAGCTCCCCCAGCTCGGCGACTTTCAATTTGATTTGATCGAGGTGGGGGGCCAGTTCGATGATTTCCATCACGTAGCGCCGGTCGCTCGCGTCCGGCTTGAAGGTCGCCTGCCGGAGCATGTGGTCGACGGCTTCCACGTTGAGGTAAATCAATTGCTGGACCGTGCCCCCCTCTTTCAAGACCACCAAGTCACGCTCCAGCTTTTCGACTTTTTTCAGCAGCTCGCCGCCGATCTTTTCCTGAGCGGCGCGCCCGCTGATCATGCCCATCCGATAGACATCCATTTCGATGCCTTGAATGCCGCGGACGATCTCTTCTCCGACAAACAGGCGCGCGCGCTCGTTGGCGCTTCTCGCGCCCAGCTCATCGACCAGTCCGGAAAATAATTTATTCAGGCCCACGATGAGCAGAAACCCGACGAAAAACAGCGCGATCAACCAGAGGAACCGGCGGGGTGACGCCACCTTCGCCTCGCTCGAAGGCGACGGCCCCACGGCCGCCCGGGTGTTGCCCGCGACCTCGATGGCCATGCGCTGCCTGCCCCGAGAGCTTCGAGAACTTATTGGACGGAGGTCTTGTTATCCAAAAAGCCGTGCTTGCGGAAAATCGCCTGCCCTTCCTCGGCAGCGGCATAGCGCATGAACTGGCGCGCCGCGTCCCGATTTTTCGAGAATGTCAGCAAATTCAGCAGCAAGGCTTGCGGCTTCGCCACTTTCTGATCCAGATCGATCACCTCGACCACCGCGGCGTTATCGGGAAAAAAGCCGGTCGCGCGCCAGTTCAATATCGCGTCGGCTTCGCCCTTTTTCATGGCGCTGTTGAGGCTTCGCGAATCGGACGACAGCGACAGCGCCTTGTCGATCATCTGCTGATAAATGCCGAGCGAGTCCAGAATGCGCTTGGTTTCCTGGCCGACGCTGCCGCTCGCCGCGTCGCCGATGATCACCGTGATCTCCTCGCGCAGCAGGTCCTTGGGATCGCTCTTGACCTTTTTCGGGTTGCCTTTGGCGGTCATGATGGCCATTTGGTTGTAGCCGACGGTGACAACCTCGCCGAGCAGGCCTTCCGCCAGATGCCTGTCGCGGCAAGTCGGTTCCCCCGGCAGATAGAGATCGCCCAGGCCGCTCTTCTTGGCGCTCTGGTAGAGATCTTCCGAGCCGCCTTGCGAGAGGGTGACCTTGATATTCTCCTTTTGCTCGAAAGCTTGCGCGATTTCGGTCATGGGCCGGATCATGGTGATGCCGCAATAAATCAACAGCTCGGGTCGAGCTGGTTGCTGGCCGATAGCGCTGCTGGAAAAAACGATCAAACTTCCCAGCAGCCAGACCCAAGTCGCCTTACGAATCAGTGCGTTCAACATCGTGCTATCCCTCAAGTTGGAGTTCTCGTCGCTCGGTGCAGCCGCTCGCATCCGCTGCCACAACCGCCAGCCCAAGCAATCCTCAAGCCAGAAGCGAACGAAGCTTGACCCGGCGGCCCAGCCTGGCGAGGAAGAGCGCCCGCGCGGGATGCCCGCGACGCCAAGGCGCTCAATCGGCGCGCATTAGCCCGCCTGCCGACAATGCCCCGACCGCGCGTTCGCGCCCGGCACGCCCGGCCTTAAACTCTTTTTGGTCGCGTCGCGCGTCAAAGCTAAAACGCATCTGTCGGAAATCCGTCATCCCGCGCCCGCGCAGCGCCGGGCGTCGCCCCGGGAGCGCGGTCGATTTTGCGCTCTAGCGCCTGCGTCCGTTGCTTTCCGCGCCAGAGCCCTACAGAATTCTTGGAAGGCCGCGCCGGTCAAACCTGCCTGTCATTCACCCTCGTCCGGAGATCCCCATGTTCCCCCATCGATCCGCAAAAAGCCTTCTCGCCGCCGGTGTGGCGGTCGCCTTTATCGCCGGTTGCGCCACCCCGCCCGAGGGTCGCATGGACGACCGGCAACAAACCGTCGCCGAGGGCGCGGTCGTCGGCGCGCTGGTGGGCGGCTTGCTCGGCGCGGCCGTCAGCGACGACCACAAGGGTCGGGGCGCGCTGGTCGGCGCGGCCGCCGGCGGGCTGCTCGGGGCCGGCATCGGCAGTTCGATCGCGGATCGCAAGGCCCAATACGCGCAAGAGGAAGATTTTCTGGTCGCGGAAATCCAGCGCAACCAGGATTTCATCGCGGAAGCCGACGCGGAGAACGACCGGCTCTACCGTGACCTCGACCGGCTAGATCGCGAATCGCGACGGCTGGCGCGCGACTATCGGGCCGGCCGGGCCAGCCGAGACGCGCTGGCCGCCCAGCAAACCAACCTGGAACGGCAACTGGCGAAAGCCAAACGGGTCCAGTCGCTGGCGGAAAAACAACTGGCGGACGCCACCGAAATCCACCGGGAGGCCCGCCAGCAACGCGGGCCGCAGGACCGTTACACTCAACAGCTCGAAACCAACGTGGTCCAATTGCAAGCGACCCGCCAGGATTCCGAACAAAACGTCTCCCGCTTGCAGCAGGTTTATGACAGCATGGCCATTTGACCGATCGCGCCCGCCCGAGCCGCCTTTCAGCGCCGATGCCTTTTGGCTTATCCGAGGGGGATTTATGAAATTTTTGGATTTTCCTTATGTTGGATTCGGGTTGCTGCTATTGGCCGGCTGCGCGGCCGATCCCGGCAACGATCCGCGTTCGGGCGGTCTCCTGGGCGGCGTGCGCGGCCTGAGTTCCGGCGATTACGAAATCCGCCAGCAACAACTGCGCGAGGAGCGCGACGATTCCCTGAGCGAATTGCGGGCCTTGCGGCAAGAAGGCGCGGACTTGCAAGCGGAGCGCGCCATGAAGGCCGACGAAATCGCCGCGCAACGGCGGCAACTGGCCTCGCTCAAGGCGCGGAATCAGGAAATGGCTCGCCGGATCGGGCAGTTGCAACGCTCCAAGGCCGCCAGCGAGCAGCGGACCGCCGCGTTGCGCCGCCAGCAGCAGCAACTGGCGCGCGCCATCCGCCAGTTTGAAACCGAACTCGTCCGGGGCCAGCTCAGCGCGCCGCAGGCCGACGCCAAGCGCCTGAGCCTGGAGCGCCAGTACGACGCCATCGAAAA
The DNA here is from genome assembly GCA_016790045.1 of Candidatus Competibacteraceae bacterium. GTDB lineage: Bacteria > Pseudomonadota > Gammaproteobacteria > Competibacterales > Competibacteraceae > Competibacter_A. The sequence continues at coordinate 67,735 of JAEUPW010000169.1, read as the reverse complement.
GCTCTGACCGGCGGCCTCCACGGCACGGCAAGCGCATGAACACCCTTCGCTACTGGCTGATACCGCTGCTGGCCCTCGGGCTATCGGGGCCTCCGGCGCGCGCGCAAAACAGCGAGCAGAGCCGTTATTACATCCAGCAGATGATCGAGTTGGCCGCCGCGCACGACGAAAACGGCGTCACGACGTTGCGGCGGGTGCTGGAGCAAAACCCCAGGCCGTCGCCCGTGGATGCGGACGCCGCCCGAACCGCTTTGAACCGCGGCCTGGCGGCGCTGGAGCAGAACGAGCCGACGGCGGCCTTGAGCGCGTTCCAGCAAGCCGGCCGGAACGATCCGGGCAACATCGACGCCATCAGCCATCTGGGATTGCTCTATCGCAAACTCAACCGGCTGAAAGAGGCGGAAATCGCCTTGCAGCAAGCGCTGGCCCTGGACCCGACCCGCGCGGTCGCCTGGTTTCAAATCGCCCAGGTCTACGGCTTGCAAAACGACGGCCGGCGCGCGCTGGGCGCGCTGGCCAACACCTATCGTTTCGCCCAAAACCCGATGCGGGCCGAGGAAATCTTGCGCAACATCGCCGAGAACGAAGCCGCCGATACCCTGCGCAACGCCGCCCTGGAAACCTTGCGCCTCTACCGCCTGCCGGCGCAAGCGGTCATCGTTCCGCCCTCGACGCCCAACGCGGCGATCGCGCCGCTGAAAGCGCCGGCCAACCCCGCCCGCCTTCACCCGACGCAGGCGGCCCCGTGAATTCCCGGTTCGCCGCGCTGGCCTTGGCGCTCCTGTTCGCTGTCGCGCGGGCCGATGCCGCGCCCGGCCAATACGAAACCCTCGATTACTACGTCCAGCAGATGATCGCGGCGGCCGCCGCCAAGGACGCGACCGGCGCGCAAACCTTTCGGGAGCAACTGGAACAGCTCGCCCGGCCGGAAGCGGGCGATTCCGCCAAGGCGCAACCCCACCGGCGCCAAGGCTCGGATTATCTGAACCAAAACCAGTTGAAGGAGGCGCTGGCGGCGTTCCGGCAAGCCTTCATCTTCGATCCGGCCGATCGCGAGATCGCCCGCCAACTCGGATTGACCTACTTGCGGCTAAACCGCCTCAAGGAAGCGGAACGGCTTTCGGTTTACGCGCTCTCGCTCGCGCCGGCGCAAGCCCCTGCCTGGTTGATCCTGGGCGAAATCTACGGGCAAGCCGGCGACGGCCAGCGCGCCGCCGGCGCGTTCGTCAACGCTTACCGCTGCGCCGAAAACCCGGCCCAACTGGCTGAAACCTTGCGGCGGTTGGCTTCGACCTCGCGCGCGCCGGCGCTTCAGGAAGGCGTTCGCTTGGCTCTGGAAATCACCGGTTCCGAGGCCGACGCCAAACCGGCGGCGGGACCGACGATGCCGGCTCCCGCGCCAGAAGCGCCGGCTCCGACCACGGCCCCGATTTCGGCCGCCGGGAGCGCGGCGAAAGCCGGTTCCCCGATCATCTCCGGCCCTGCGGCCGCATCGGCCCCGACGCCCGCCCATCCCGAGGCCATAAGCGGCGTTTTAGGGATGATCGCGCGCCGCCTGGAGAGCTTGGCCGGCCCAACCGGCAAGGCGGGCCCGGAACCGGGAGCGCCGGCGGCCGCCCGAGCGGAAGCCGAGAGTCCCGGACAGCGGATTTACCGGCGCGGCATTCCGCTCACCTGCCTGATCGCCACCTCGCGCGACGGCAAGACCGCCAATCTGGGCAGCGGCTTGCTGGTCTCGGCCGACGGCCATGTGATCACCAACCAGCACGTGATCGAGAAAACCGGCAATTTGGCGGTTCGCTGCGGCGGGCGCGAATCGGCCGCCACCGTGCTCAAGCGCAGCAAGAAACCGGATTTGGCCTTGCTGGCCACCGCGCTGACCCTCCCGGACGCTTTCGTCTTCAACGAAAGCTACAGCCAGACTTTGATCGGCCAGGACGTGTTCGTGATCGGCAATCCCTACGGGCTGGAAGGCACCTTCTCGACCGGGGTGATCAGCGGCCTGCGCGAAATCGACGGCGTCCGCCACCTGCAAATCTCCGCGCCGGTCAGCCCGGGCAACAGCGGCGGCCCGGTCATGCTGGCAGATGGCACGGTGATCGGCATCGCCGCCATGGGGCTCAAGGCCGGGCAAAATCTCAATTTCGCCATCGCTTCCGTCGAGGTGATCGCCAGCGGCTTGTTCGATCCGAGCCGGATGCAACGCCGGCCGCCGGTCGCCCCTTAGCCGCCGCTATTCCACCGCGCCCAGCGCCAACACGTAGCCGCCCACGACCAAAAGCTCGTCCGCTCTGGCGGTGGTGGCGGTGTCCTTGCCCGGAATCAGCACGTCCAGCAACTCGCCGGCAGGGTCCAGGCGATAGGCCGACATGCTCTGGCTTTCCAGATGCACCCACCAGTCGTTGCGGCGCGCCTGCAACAGCAAATGCCGCCGCGACAGGCCCAAATATTCGGCGCTGATGCCGGAGGTCTTGGCGGCGTGCCCCCCCCAGCGCAAGGCGTGCGGGTCGGCCAGCAGGCGCGGCGCGAGGTCCGCTTCCACCCCGCGCCCGAAGCTCACCGCCCGCTCGCGCGGCACCGGCAAAGCCAGCGGCGCGGGCAGGCGCAACCAGCCCAGATACTGCAAATTCATCGGTGGCGGCGCGTCTTGAAATTCCAGTTCCAAGTCGTCGAACGGCGCCCAAAATCCCGGCAGCGCCAGCGGGGTTGACGCGCCCGGCACTTCGCCGAACACGCGATCCGCGTAATCGACCCGCACCCAGGCGGCGGCTTCGGGATGCTCGCTCGGCACGACGTGACCCGTGCGGCTAAAGCAGATGCGCCAGTCGCTGATGCCGGCGGCCGCGTAGGTGGAAAGGCGTTGCAGGGCCACGCCGGCCACTCGCAAAATCGCCGCCGGGCGCTGGGGGACCCACGTCAGTTGATCCGCTCCCGCCGGCTCGGGCGGCGAAATCGGCGAAATCGGCGAACGCAGCGACCGGGTTGGCGCCAGATCCGCTTCATCTTCCAGCGGCAACGCGCTCAAAAGATCGTCGAATTCGACCGATGCGCCCAGCATCGGCTCGCGCCGCCCCCACGCGTCGGTGACCGGACAGACTTCCTCCAACGCCGTCAGCGGTTCGTCCTCCAGTTCCGCCAGCCGCTCGATCTCCGCCGCGCTCGCCGGCGCCTCCGGCCGCAGCGGCGCGGCGACGACCCGCCGCTGCGAGGCTTTCAGCGCCTCCGCCATGCTGTCGGTTCCCGGTATCGCCCGCAAGCGCAAGGCCCGGCCCCGACGGTCGCGCACCAGAAAACCGCCTTCGCCGTCGTCGGTCAGATTCAAGGTGTCCGGCGGCTCCGAGAGCGCGTCCACCTGGGCCGATGCCCCGGAACGCAGCACCAGCAAGACCGACTCCCCGTTCATGAACGGCCACCCTTCGACCGCGAAACTGCTGGCGCGCCGGTCGGCGTTCAACAGCGTCAAACGCTGGCCGGCGTAGATCGGCCCGAGCTCCCGCCAATCGCTTTGGCCCTCGCCCGCCGCCTGAACGCGAAACAAAGGGGAATCGAGGCCCGCCGGGACATAGATCGCCCGCCCGAACAGAAAATGCGCTTCGCCCGCCCGCAACAGCGGGTCGCCCTCCAGCCGATAGCGGACCGTCGCGTTCTCCGCCAGAGCGTGACTCAGCTGCCGCTCGTGCAAGCGGCGCAGTTCCTGCAACAGCGCGGCCCGAGCGGCGCCGTCATCCAGCCGGTCGTCGCGGAGATAATCCTTTTCGGGAATGCGGACGACGACGTGGCTGTAACAGGTTTCCTGGCGCTGGCGGCCGAAGGGAAGCCGGGGGTGGCGCTTGAGCGCCTCCAGCAGAAAAACGCCTTCCTGGCCGCCGCGCACCCGCTCCCACAGCAGCGCGGCGTTGAACACGTCCGACACCTTGCGCAGGGTCGCGCAGATCACGTAATCGGACACGAGCAAGGTCTCAGAATGGGTGGTCATGATTGTTTTCCTCGATCGCGATCGCCAGCGCCACGATCGGTAGCACGAACAATATCAAATGGCTGCCGGCGGCGGACAACAGCGGCATCGGCTGGCCCATCACCGGCAAAAAGCCCAGGTTGGTGCCCCACGACACCCAAAAATGCGCCGCGAGCAAGGCCGCGCCTCCGGCCAGAAAAAAGTAGCAAAATCGACCCGGCAGCGTCGGCCAGGCGCCGTCGGGGCTCGGCCGGCGCCGCGCGCGCTCGGCAATGATCACGAGCAAGCCGATAAACGCCGCCTGAAACGCCACCAGCAACAAACCTGCCAACCCGCCGTAGCGGCTCAGAAAGAAGGCCGGAGCGAAATCGCTTTCCACCACGGGCACCGCCATCGACCGGCCGTTGGCCGGCTCGCGCCAAATTGACCCGCCCCAGCCGCCGGCCCGAATGCCTTCCAGCGCGCGCCGGAGCTGGTAGCCGGCGTGCGGGTAGTCCTCCGGCGCGGCCCAGGCGCGCACCCGATCCGCCTGAAACGCCAGGGGGATCGCCTCCGGCTGCCGGTAAAGCCCTTTCAGGCCGAGCGCCAGCGCGGCCACCGACCCGAGGACCGCCACGCGGCCGATCCGGCGCCAAAGCGGCAACGGGTGGGCGCGAACGTAGGCCCACACCAGCGCCAGCGCCCAGCACAACAATAATAGAAGCGGGGAAAAATCGTGCAGGAACCATAAAGCGAAGCTGCAAACCGCCGCAAGCAAGACCGACGGACCGAGGTAGCGCAGCCACGGCAGCGCCCTATCGCGGCTCCAGCCGTGGAGCTGCGCCCGGCTCCTCAAAGCGAGCGCGTGAGCCGCCGCCGCCACCAGCACCAGCTTGGTCAGCTCGAAAGGCTGAAATCCCGCCCACCCCCCTTCATCGCCCGCCAGCACCTGGATGGCCAGCAGCGCCACCGCTCCAGCGCCCAAAACCCGCAAACTCCACCAAACCCAGCGCTCGTCCGGCCAGCGGAGCGGGCGCAGGCCCCGCCAAGCGTTTTGCGCGGCCCAGGCCAGCCACCCGAACGCGCCGGCCAAAGCCGCCGCGCTGCCGCCATAACGCTGCCAGCCCGTCTCATCGCTGCCCGCCCCCAACTGCAACAGCGCCACCAACCCGCCGCCCAGCAACAGCAGCAGGAGCGCCATCAACCGGCGGCTCCAAGGCGAGCGCACGGCGCTCATGCACAGCAGCAGCGCCGGCCAGGCGAGCCCATACGGCCAAAGCACCGGAACGGCCGACACGTCGCGCTGCATCGCCAGGCACACGCCGGCCAACACCGCCGCCAGCGCGCTCCAGCCCCAGCGCACCACCGTTCGCGAGCCCGGATTCCGCCCCAGCAGCGCCCAGATCGCGCCGAATGCCACAACCGCCAGCACCAGCGACCCCACGCGCGCGGCAGCGGGAGACGGATCGGGCGGCCACCACCACTCCGATCGGGCCCAGGTCACGTTGACGCTCGCGACATCGGCGGGAGGCGGACCTTCCAGCCGGCGCTGCGCGCGCGCCGACACCGCCAGTTCCAGCGCCGGCGCGGTTCGCGTCACCCGATAGTGAACGCGGCCGACGATCAGCCGATCTCCGATGGCCAGAGGCACGGACTGCTCCCAGATCGATTGCGCCGCCGGCGTTTCGGCCGCCGCGATCACCGGTACGCCGTCGCTGCGCCCGGCCGCGCCCGGAGCGAGCGCGAAACCCGCCCCGGTCGGTTCGACGATGGCGGTATCCACGGGAACAGCGGCCAGGCCCAAGCGATCCGCGCAATACACGCCGCCGCCGAGGCGCAGCGGCCGACGCGCGGACAGCAGCGGCGCGCGCCCTTCTCCCAGCCGGGCCAGGCGAGCCCGCCAATCCGCCCGACATTCCGGCAGCGGGCGGCCGTCTTTGCGCAGGCCGAAACCATCGTATTCCCATCGCGCCCCGGCGCTTTGCAAGATCAGTCGCCCGGCCCCCGCTTCCAGCACCTCGAACTTTTGGGTCCCGACCGAAAACGCGATCCCGGCGGCCAGCATCCACAGCCGGACCGAGCGCGCTTCGCGCTCGGCTTGCGGTTGCCAAAGCACCTGTTTGGCGGCGGCAAGATTGCTCAACCGCCAGGCGCCCTTTTCGTCCCGCCGCAACAAAACGTGTTCGCGGTCGGCCTGCGGGGACCACAGCGCTTCGCGGCCCAGGACCAGCGACTCGCCCGCCTCCAAGCGCACGGTCAGGCGGCGCGGCTCCAGCCAATCCGGGGCGCGATAGCCCGTCCACAACATCCCCAGCAACGGCAGTAACCCGATCATCAGGCACGCATTTCGACGCGCCAAACCCAATAGCCCAAAAAGTGCGCCGGCAGCCGAAAACCGCGTCATGGCCGACGCTCCCTAACGCCGTTTCCAGCGCGCGTGAGCCACCGACGCCGCCAAACGAGCGGGCGAGCCCTCCAGATTCGCTCCCGCCGCCCGATCATGGCCCACCTCCGGAAGCCCATGCGCTCGCCCGAACGCGGGAAAGCGATCCGGCTTGGATTCGGTCGATGGAGGGCGCGCCGCGCTAGCGCCCGCGCCCGCGCCCGCGGGTTCCCGCCACAACAGCCGTTCGCCCTCCCGGCGGATTTGCGTCACCTGCTGACGCCAGAGTTCGGGAATCCGGCTGGCCGCGAGCGGCGCGCAGCGCACCGTCAACCCCGTCGAGCCTTCGCGCCATTGCACCACCAACCGGTGGGCGACCGCCTCCGCTTCCGCGCAGAAGGCGCTCTCGCGGCACCGAGGCTCGCTGGCCAACACCGTCGCGCCTTCCACTTGCGGCGCATCCCCGATCACCTGCAATTCCAGCCGCTCGCCGGCAGGGACCGGCCGTAGCGGCGTCATGCGAAACCGGACCGGCGGGCGGTTTTCCAGCGCGGGCCAGCGCGCCACCCATTGCCACGGTTGCCAGCCGCCGGAAGGTTCGTCCAAAAACGGCTGATCCCGCGACAGGGGGGCGGCGAGCGTCAGGGGCGCTCCCGACCAGTCGGCGGTCCAAGCGCCCGGCGGCCCGGTCTCCGAACGCCAGCGGATGGCGGCCAGCAGTTGGCGGGCGTTGAACGCCTCGACTTGCTGGCGCACGTAGCGGCCCGCTGCGCTGAAATGCAGGGCCTGATGCAGGCGGCGGATTTCGCCGTCCCAGAGGCCGGCCAACCAATCCGGCCCTTCCGAACGCGGCGTCAGCAAATCGGGATGGGCGCGCGCGTAGGCGTGGCGCAGCGGCAGGTCGGCCGGAGCCACGGCGATCCGCCCGTCGGCTTGCAGCCGCAACAACCCGCCTTCCGTCGCTCGCGCGAACAGCTTGGCGTCTTCGCGCCGGGGGGCGCGGGCGGCCGTTTCCGCGGGCTTCACCCCGGCGGCCGGGCCGGCGTAGATCGCCGCCAACTGCCGTTGCAGCAATCCGGCGCTCGCGGCGATCGCCAGGGCGAGCAGCATCGGCCCGATCGGCTGGCGCCCGCGTTCGCGGTTCAGCTTCGGTATGGGTTCCATGGGCAAATAATGACACAATAGCGGAATCGCCTGACCTCGCGGTCGCGATTAGTTTACTCAGACAGCCTATCCCGAGGACGGCAGCCCGGAGATCCCATCATGCAAAGCGGCGAACGGATCGTGCTTGAAGGTCGCGAATACCGGCTCGGCTCCGTCCTGTCCACGGGCGCTGGCAGTTACGGCCAGGTCTGGGCCGCCGCCGATGCCGCCGGGCGGGCGGTCGCTTTGAAATTCGTCAACGCCGAGGCCATGTCTCAGGCGGACAATAGCCTTCGGGGTCACTGGCGCGCCCACCTGGAGCGGGAAATCGATTTTCTGGCCGGTTTGACGCCCGCGCAATCCCGGCACATCGTCGCCTTGCTCGATCACGGTCAACTGGACGGCCAGCCGGTGCTGGTGCTGGAACGGCTGCAATGCAACCTCGGCCAGTGGTTGGCGCAACGGCGGCAGACCGGCGCGCCGCCGCCCGATCTCGCCCAGATTCTGGATTGGGCCGAACAAATTCTGACCGGTTTGGAGGTCATCCATCAAGCCGGCTTCGTCTATCGCGATCTCAAATTGAGCAACATTCTGGTCGGCGCTCAGGGATCGCTGCTGAAGCTGGCGGATTTCGGTTCGCTCAAGCGCGAAAACGGCGACAGCACCCGTTCCTTTATCGGCACGCCCGCCACCATGGCGCCCGAGCAGTTGCTGCCGGCCCGCCGGAGCGCGCGCGGCTGCGAATACGCGGTCGATTTTCGCGCCGACTATTACGCGCTGGGCCTGTTGCTGTTCACTTTGTTGACCGAAGCGCCCGCCACCGCCGCCCAGCGCCGGCTCGGCCAGTTGCTCACCCTGCACGGCCAGGAAGGCGTGGGCCGACAATCCACTTTATCGGAAGGCTTGAATCCGGAGGAACGGGAAAGCGTGCGGCGCGCCATCGAGTTTTGGACCGTGCCGGCGCGGCCCGAACGGGTTCAACACGGCGTCGCGCCGCCGCTGATCGATCTGCTGGATCGGCTGTTGGCGCGCGACCCCGCCGACCGTCCCGCCTCCGGTGCGGCCATCCGCGCGGTTCTGCGCGAAGCGCGGATCGATCAGCCGCATCTGCCGCCGCCGCTCGTCATTCCGGACGAGTGGACCTCGCCGCCCGATAGCCCGCCAAACCGCCATCCCCGGCGCGCGGGATCCTCGATTCGCCGGCCTCGATCCGCCCGGGTCCTCGGCCTGCTCGTTTTTTCGGCGGCGGCGGCGGCCATCGCGTGGGCCGTGGCCGTCCGACCGGTCATGATGCAGGAAGCCTCAGAACCCGCGAACACCGCTCCGGCCGTTTCCTCATCTGCGGTTTCGAGCGATCGTCCGGCCGTCGCATCGCCTTCGACTCCCGCACCGGAACCGCAGCCTTTGGTGATCGTACCACCTGCCCCGCCCACCCCGTCATCGCCCGCTTTTGACACGGCGTCAACCGCGCCCGCTCGGCCCGAACCGCCGAAATCTCCGGACTCTTCCGAAACCGAAACGGCTTCCGAAAGCGTCGCGACCGCGACCCCAGAGCGCAACGCACCCGAACCGGTCACGCCGCCAGAGGCCTTAGATTCGACTGCCGCGACCGCCGGCGAGCGCGCGGGGCAGGAACCCGCGCCGACGACCGCTGCGGCCGAGGCGGAACCCGATGGTGGAACAGGAGTCGAACACGCCCCACCGACCGAACAAAGCGCGCCAATCGCCGGCTCCGGGTTTGAAACCGACCCCCCGGCTCCGGCTCCGGCAAAAGCTCCACCGGCCGCGCCCGCGCGAGCGTCCAGGCTAACGCCCGCCCGACCGCCGAGATTCGCCGCCCCGTCAAAAACCGGCGAGCCGCCCAAGCGAATCGAGGCTAGCAAGGCCGAGGCTTCCGCCCCGCCCGCGATCTCCAAAAAAGCGCTCATCGGGGATTCGGCCAAGACCGTTAAAGCCGCGCCCGCCAAGCCTGAAGCCGGTGGTGCGGACGCCAATCCTCCGCCTTCCGGAACCGCCGCGCCCGTCGCCAAGACTCTCGCCGTCAAACCCGAAACGAGCGCGTCGAGTTCAAGAGCGCCAGCGCCTGCGCGGCCCGAACCCGCCCGATTCTCCCCGGCACCCGTTCCGGCCAGGACCGTCTCGATCGCGAAACCGGCCCCGAAACCGGCGACGGTTCAACCGGGCAGCGCGCGCTTGACCGCCCGCGCCGCCAAGCCCGCCGCCCCCGCGCCACAGCCCGCCAAACCGGCTCCTGCGGTCGCCCGCGAACGGCCCGCATCAAAAATCGCTTCCCCGCCCGTTCGCGAGCGGGTTGCGCCGAAGCTCGCGGCGGCGCGCCCGTCTTCGGACCAGACGGTCTCGCCCGTGCGCCGCCTCGCGCCGCTGCCGCCCATCGATCTGGTCAGCAACATCAACGGCGCGGTCAAGGCGGCGCCTCCCGCCCAGGCACCGATAGAACTGGTTAGCCGCTCCCGGCCCGCGCCGCCCATCGAACTGGTCAGCCGTCCCAACCCCGCGCCGGCGACCGCTCCGAGCCGAACCGTTCCGCCGGTTTCGTCGGCCGCCTCGCCCAATCCCCAAACCACCCACACGATCATCTCGAAGCGTTCGGCGCGCGTGGAACGCGCAACCGCCGCACCCGATCTCCGCCGTCAGGCCGAAAATTTTGGCAATTGGGTCGGGCGCGCCAGCGCCTCGGTCGGGACCGAAATACAGCGCGGCCTGGATAGCGCCAATCAGGCGCTTGGCGGTCTGACCGGCCAGTGCGGCAGGGCCGACGGCTGCGGCGCTCGACCGGTGCTCCGGCGCGACCGCTGGTCGCCCGCCAACCGCGGCGCGCTCCCTCGCTGACAGCCATCCTCCGCTCTCCGATCACGGCAGAACCAGAACCGAGCCATCGATGTCGGGAGCATCTGCCGGGGCGGGCTTAACCGCGTTTCGGTTCCAGCAACTCGGCGACGGCCTCGGCCGCCTTCTGGCTGGCGTCGCGGCGCAGTTCGGCGTGCAGCCCGACAAAGGTGGCCTCCAATTCCGCTCGCGCCGGCGCGTTGTCCAACCAGTGCAACACCGCCGGTCCCAGGTTCGCCACCGTCGCCGCCTCCTGGAAAAATTCCGGGATCACGCTCCGTCCGGCCAATAGATTCGGCAGGGTGAAATGGGGAATTTTCACCAAGCGCCGGGCGAGCCACGCCGTCGCCGGCGCGACCCGGTAAGCCGCTACCATCGGCCGCTTGAGCAGCATCGCTTCCAGCGTCGCGGTGCCGGAGGCGAGCAGCACCACATCGGCGGCGGCCATCGCCTCGCGCGACCGTTCCCGCACCAAGGTCAACGGCAAATGCGGCGCGCGCTCGGCTTGCAAGCTCGCCAGCGCCTCGTGCAGGCGCGCGGTCGCCGCCGGAACCACAAACCGCAACTCGGGGCGCCTCGCGTGCAGCCAGACGGCGGTTTCCAGCAACAGAGGCCCGATCCGGTCGATTTCGCCCATCCGGCTTCCGGGCAACAGCGCGACGAGGCGCGCGTCCGCCGCCAGATCGAGCCCCAGCGCCCGCCGCGCCGCCGCCGCGTCGCTGCGCTCGGGAATCTCGTCGGCCAGCGGATGGCCGACATGGCGGACCGCGACCCCGCGCTGCCGGTAAAACCGCGCTTCGAAGGGCAACAAGGTCAGCATCAGGTCGATGGAGCGGGCGATCTTGCGCACCCGCCACGGCCGCCACGCCCACACCGACGGGCTGACGTAATGGACGGTGGGGATGCCCCGGACCCGCAGCCGGCGCTCCAGGCCCAGATTGAAATCCGGCGAGTCGATGCCGATGAAGACCTGGGGCGGGTCGGCGATGAAATCCCGGTAAAGCTGGCGGCGGATGGCGATCAGCTCGGGCAAGTGGCGCAAGACTTCCACCAGGCCCATCACCGCCAAGCGCTCCAGCGGCACCCGCGATCGCAGCCCTCGCGCGATCATGGCGGGACCGCCCACCCCGCTGAATCGGGCCTGGGGATAACGCTCTGTCAAGGCCGCGATCAGGCCGCTGCCCAACAGATCGCCCGACAGCTCGCCGGCGACGAGCGCGATGTGCATGAGGCGGTCAACGCACGATGCCGTTGCGGGACGGCGACGCCAGAAAGTCGGCCAGGATCCGCAGGCGCGGCCATTCCGCCGTCATGTCCCGCACCTGCTCCACCGCTTCCTCCAGCCGGAGATTGGTGCGGTAGATCACTTTGTAAGCCCGGCGGATCGCTTTGATTTCTTCATCGGAAAACCCCCGGCGGCGCAAGCCTTCGGCGTTGATGCCGTACGGCTCGGCGCGGTAGCCAGCCACGGTCACGTACGGCGGCACATCCCGGTGCACCCCGCAGGCGAACCCGCAAAAGCTGTGCATCCCCAGGCGGGTGAACTGGTAGACCAGCGCGAAACCCCCGAGCCCGACGTCGTCCTCGACCCGCACATGGCCGGCCAGAGACGCGCCGTTGGCGAAAATGGTGCGATCGCCCACCCAGCAGTCGTGGGCGATGTGGACGTAGGCCATGATCCAGTTGTCGTCGCCCAGCCGCGTGCAGCCCGCATCCTGGACGGTGCCGCGATTGATGGTCACGAATTCGCGGACGGTGTTGCGGTCGCCGATTTCCAGCCGGGTCGGCTCGCCGCCGTATTTCTTGTCCTGGGGCATTTCCCCCAGCGAGGCGAACTGGAAAATCCGGTTGTCGCGGCCGATCCGGGTCGGGCCTTGGATCACGACATGCGGCCCGATCCAGGTGCCGGCGCCGATTTCCACCTCCGCCCCGATCACCGAAAACGGCCCTACCGTCACATCCGGCGCCAATCGGGCGGACGGGTCCACCACGGCGCGCGGGTCGATCACGGTTCGATCTCGCGCCGGGCGCACATCACCTCGGCCGCCGCCGCCAGTTGGCCGTCCACCTTGGCCTCGCAGACGAACTTGCCGATCCCGCGCTTGATCCGGTCTAGGCGGACTTCCAGAATCAGTTGGTCGCCCGGTTCGACCGGCCGCTTGAAACGGGCGTTATCCACGCCCACCAAGTAATACATGGAACGATGGTCGGGCAGGCCGTCTTCGCTCTTGAAAGCCAAAACGCCGGTCGCCTGAGCCAGCGCCTCCAGAATCAGCACGCCGGGCATGATCGGGCGCTGCGGGAAGTGCCCCAAAAAATAAGGCTCGTTGAACGTGACATTCTTGAGGCCGGTCAAAGATTGGCCGGGCGTGACCGCCAAAACGCGATCGATCAACAAAAAGGGATACCGGTGGGGCAGATACTCCAGTATTTCCTTGATTTCCATCGTTTCCAAGGCTTAACCCTCTCAAGTGGAGCCGTCTTGGTTGCTTGTTTTTTCCAAGGCCGCCACGCGGCGAAACAACTCGTCCAACCGGCGCAGGCGCGCGCTGATCTTGTTCCAGGTCCGGTTCGGCTCCACCGCCAGACCCGAGGAATAAGCGCCGGGCTCGGAGATGGATTGGGTGACGAGCGACATGCCGGTAATCTGTACTCGGTCGGCGATTTCCAGATGCCCGGCGACGCCGACCCCGCCGCCCAACATGCAGTGGCGTCCGATCCGCACGCTGCCGGCGATGCCCACGCAACCCGCCAGCGCGGTGTGAGCGCCGATGCGCACGTTGTGGGCGATCTGGATCTGATTGTCCAATTTCACCCCGTCCTCGATCACGGTATCTTCCAAGGCCCCGCGGTCGATGGTGGTGTTGGCGCCGATCTCGACATCATCGCCGACGCGCACGCCGCCCAGTTGCGCGATCTTGAGCCAGCGCCCTCCCCGATCCAGCGCCAGCCCGAACCCGTCGCTGCCGATCACCGCGCCCGGATGCACCAGCACCCGCCGGCCCAGGATCACCCGGTGGCAGACCGTCACCTGAGCCACCAGCCGGGTTTGTTCGCCGATTTCGGCGCGTTCGCCGATCACGCAGTTCGGTCCGATCACCGCGCCGGCGCCGATCACCGCGCCGGCCTCGACCGTGCATTGCGGCCCGATCCAGGCATCGGGAGCGATGCGGGCGTCCGGGCTGACCCACGCCGTGGGATGAACGCCCGCCCCCGCCTGGACCGCCGGCTCGAACAGCGCCGCCGCCCGCGCGTAGGCCACCTGCGGATTGTCGGCCACCAGCGCCGGCGCGGGGCAATCCGCGGCGTCCTCGGCCGACAAAATCACGGCCGAGGCGCGCGTGTCCGCCAAATACTGGCGGTAGCGGGCGTGGGTCAGAAAGCTGAGTTGTCCGGGCTCGGCCCGGTTGAGCGGCGCCACCCCGGTGACGACCGTCGCGGCGTCACAGCCTTGCAGCCGTGTGTCGGATACCGCGGCGATCTCGCCCAGCGTGGCCATCGGGCTTACTTGGACGTCAGGCGGCTGAGAACCTTTTTGGTGACGTCCACCTGCGGGCTGACATACAGCGTCGCCCCGTCGTTGACGATCAGATCGAAGCCTTCTTCCTTGGCCACCCCGTTGATCACTTCCAGCACTTCCTTTTGAAACTTGCCCAGCTCCTCGTTGCGGCGCATGTTGAAGTCTTCGCGGAATTCATCGCTGGTGCGCTTCAGTTCCCTGGCCTGGTTGCGGATGTCGCCTTCCAGGCTGCGACGCTGGCCCTCGCCGACGACCGCGCCGTCTTTGGATAATTTTTCCTCGGATTGGCGCAGCTTCTTCTGCGCTTCCACCAACCCCCGCTGCCGGGGCGCGAATTCTTTTTCCAGGCGCTTGCTGGCCGCTTCCGCTTGCGGCGCGCTTTTCAGGATTTCGGCGACGCTGACGTAACCGATCTTCAATTCGGCCGCTTGCGCCAGCGAAAACGGCAGGCTCAAGGCCGCCGCGACTACCACAGTTTTCAAGAGCTTCAAAGTCGATACCTCCATCAGCAAACGATTGCAAACAAGTCGCTACAAACCCGATTCCCCGCCCGGCTAATTGAGCGGGACGCCGAAAGAAAACTGGAAAAGTTCGGTGTCGTCGCCGTCTTGCTCGTTGAGCGGCGCGGCGACGCTAAGCACCAGGGGACCAAACGGCGACAGCCACGTTCCGGACAAGCCCGCCGAGAAGCGCAAGTCGCCGGCGTCGAAGGCCCCGACATCTTTATAGACGTTGCCCGCGTCCAAGAATGCGGCCACCCGCACGTTTTCGGATTGTTCCATAAAGGGGACCGGAAAAATCAGTTGCGTGCTGGCGACCGTTTTGAACGCGCCGCCGCTAGGGTCGTCATTGCTGTAGCGAGGGCCCAAGGTATTCGCTTTGAAGCCCCGCACCGAGCGCAGGCCGCCCGCATAAAAATTCTCGAAAAACGGCAAGCCGTCGCTGCTGCCGTAACCGTCGCCATAGCCGATCTCGCCGCCGAGCGAACCGGTCAGCCAGCGGCTGAACGGGATATAGACCACGCCCCGATAGCTCAGCTTATAGAATTCCGCCGTGCTGCCCGGCAAGGCGATCTGGGCCGTGATCTGATTGAGGCTGCCGCCGGTCGGAAAAATGGCCCGGTCCCGGGTGTCGTGCGACCAGCCGGCGTCCAGTTTGAACTGGTCGTAAGAATCGCCGTTTTTTTGCAAAAAATCTTTGACTTCGGCGGCCGTGTCTTCCTGGGTATCGAACCAAATATGCTCGTAGCCAGGGCTCAGCCTCAGGGTGTCGTATTCGTTGAGCGGGAAACCAAAATTGATCTGGCCGCCGTAGATATTCTGGGTGTAATTGGAGGTGTTCAGCTCGGAGCTGTCGATGGCGCGATAGAACAGGCGGAATCCGAGGCTGACGCCGTCCAGCGTGTAATAGGGGTTGTTGAACGAAAGGCTGTAATTCTGGCCGATGTCGCTGTTGTTGAAATTCACGCCCAACTGATTGCCGGTGCCCAGAAAATTGTTCTGGGTCACGTTGAGGTTCAGCAATACCCCCGATTCCTGGCCGTAGCCCACGCCGAACATCAGGCTGCCGGAGGGCCGTTCCACCACCGTGTAGTTGACGTCCACCTGATCGTTGGTTCCGGCCACGGCGGGCGTTTCGACGTTGACGCTTTCCAGATAATCCAGCCGCTGCAAGCGCGTCTTGGAGCGGTCCAGGTCCTTGGTCGAAACCCAGCCGCCCTCGGTTTGGCGCAACTCCCGGCGCAAGACCTCATCCTGGGTTTTGGCGTTGCCCTGGAAATTGATGCGGCGCACGTACACCCGCCGGCCCGGATCGACCGCAAAATTCAAAGCGACCTTTTTATTCTCGTCGTCCAGCCGCGGCACGGTGTTGACGTTGGCGAAGGCGTAGCCTTCCTCGCCCAGGCGCTCGCCCATTTTCTTGGTGATTTCCGCCATCTGGGCCCTGGAAAACGTGTCGCCCCGCTTGATCGTGATCAGCTTGCGCAAGTCTTGTTCCGGCACGACGCCGAACTGTCCGGACAGCGCCACCTCGTCGATGGTGTAGGGTTCGCCTTCGGTGATGTTGAGCGTGACGTACACGTCCCGCTTGTCCGGGGTGATCGAGACCTGGGTGGATTCGACGTTGAACTTGAGATAGCCCCGGTCCAGATAAAACGAGCGCAGGGTTTCGATGTCGGCCGCCAGCTTTTGCTTGGAATATTGATCGTCCTTGGTGAAAAACGAGAACCAGCCGGTGGTGGAGGATTGCAGTTGCTTGAGCAGTTGCTTTTCGCTGAACGCCTTGTTGCCGACGATGTTGATCCGGCTGATGCTGGCCACCGCGCCTTCCGCGATGTCGAGGGTGATCGCCACCCGGTTGCGCTCCAGCGCTTGCACCTGACTTTTGATCTGCACGCCGTAGCGGCCCCGGCTGTAATAGAGCTGCAACAGCTCCTGTTCCACCTTGTCCAGCAAAGAGCGGTCGAACACCCGGCCCTCGGCCAGCCCGACGCCGGTCAGGGCTTTCTTGAGATCCTCGGCGCTGATGTCCCGGTTGCCGACCAAGCGGACCTCGGCGATGGCCGGCCGCTCGGTCACGGTCACCACCAGCACGTTGCCCTTGCGCTCCAGATTGACGTCGGCGAAAAAGCCGGTCCTGAACAAGGCTCGAATGATCTCGGGATAATCGCGCTCGGCGACGGTCGACCCCACTTGAACCGGCAGATAGTTGAACACCGTGCCGGCCGAGATGCGCTGCAAGCCCTCGAGCTGAATGTCCTGAACCACGAATTCGGCGGCGCGCGCGCCGCAAGCGGCGGCGAGCAGCCCGACAGCGAGAAATAAACGGCGATACGATTTCATGAGCGAGCGGTTTCCCCCACGGGCCGGCGCGGCGGCCCTTAACCTAGAAGACGGCTGAAATCATTGAACAGGGCCAAGCCCATCAACAGCAGCAACACGGCGATGCCCATCCGTTGCCCCAGGTTTTGCACCGCCTCCGACAGCGGGCTGCCCTTGACCAGCTCGATCAGATAATACAGCACGTGGCCGCCGTCCAGGACCGGGACGGGCAGCAAGTTCAAAACGCCCAAACTGAGGCTGACCAAAGCCAGCATCGACAGGAAAGCCAGCACGCCGGCGTTCGCGGCCTGGCCCGCGAACTGGGCGATGGTCAACGGCCCGCTGATATTTTCCAGCGACGCCTTGCCGATCAGCATCCGACCCAGCATGCGCAGCGTCAGCCACGACATGTCCCAGGTCTTTTCGAATGCCGCGCCGATGGCCCGCAAAGGACCATAACGTACCACGACGCGCGAGTTTTCGGCGAGGTCTTCCGGTATGTCGGCCATCGCCCCGATAAAACCGACGCGCTGGCCTCGCTCGTTCTCCCGGGCGTCGGGCGTCAGCTCGAGGGTCAGTTCCGAGGCGCCGCGCTCGATCCGGACCGCGAACGGCTGTCCGGGGTGGCGCTCGATCAGGCCGCGCCACTGTTGCCAGTCCGACACCGCCTCGCCGCCCGCCGTCACGATGCGATCCCCGGCCTGAAGGCCGGCGCGTTCCGCCGCCCCGCCGGGCGTGAGCTGGCCGATCACCGCCGGCAACGCCAAGCGCCACGGCGTCAACCCCATGCCGTCGAAGACCAAGGCCGCTCCGGACAACTCGGGAGCGTCGCGCACGTCCAGAGTTCGGGTGCGGGTTTGGCCGAGCGAACCCGACTCACCGCCGGCGCAGCGAAAATCGCAGTCGGGGATGACCGTGACCCGAATGACGTCCTCGGCCATGGCGCGCTCCACCAAAGCCAGCATCACCGCGCTCAAGGACGGCGTGTCCACACCGTCGACCGCCACCACCAGATCGCCTTTCTGGAAACCGCCCGCCGCCGCCATGGAGCCCGGCTTCGGGTCGTCCAGCAGCGGCTTGGTTCCGGGTATGCCGATGCCGAACATCACGCTATAGGCCACGATGGCGAACAAAAAGTTGGCCAAAGGGCCGGCCATGACGACGGCGATGCGCGATCCGACCGGCTTTCGGTTAAAAGCGCGATCCACTTCCTCGGGCGGCACCTCGCCCTCGCGCTCGTCCAGCATCTTCACGTAGCCGCCCAAAGGCAGCATGGCGATCACGTACTCCACGCCGTCGCGCCCGCGCCATTGCCACAGCGGTTGGCCGAACCCGACCGAAAAGCGCAACACCTTGATCCCCAACCGGCGCGCCACCCAGAAATGCCCGTACTCGTGAATGGTGATCAGCACGCCCAGCGTCACGATAAAGGCCAGCAGCGAAACGAGGGAATTCAGCATCTCAAACCTCCACCGCGCGCGCCGCCAGCCACTCGTCGGCCGCGGCGCGGGCCAAGGCATCATCCTCCAAAATCCGCTCCAGCGTGTCGGCCGCGCCATGCGCGACGCGCTCCTGGACATGTTCCACCAGACGGGCGATCTCGGTGAAGCGCAGCCGCCGCTCCAGAAAAGCCCGGACCGCGACTTCGTTGGCGGCATTGAGGATCGCCGGCGCGGTGCCGCCCGCCGCCAGCGCGGCAAACGCCAACCGCAGGCAAGGAAAACGCTGGAGATCGGGGGCTTGAAACTCCAGCGGCGACAAACGAAAAAAATCCAGAAAGGCCGCGCCGGACGCCAAGCGTTGCGGCCAGGCCAGCGCGTGGGCGATGGGCGTGCGCATGTCGGGATTCCCCAATTGGGCCAGCACCGAGCCGTCCTCGTACTCCACCATGGAATGCACCACGCTTTGCGGGTGCACCACCACCTCGATCCGCTCGGAGGCGACGCCGAACAGCCAGTGGGCTTCGATCACCTCCAGGCCCTTGTTCATCATGGTGGCCGAATCCACCGAGATCTTGCGGCCCATGCTCCAATTCGGGTGGGCGCAAGCCTGATCCGGCGTCATCTCCGGCAACCGCTCCAGCGCCGTGGCCCGAAACGGCCCGCCCGAGCCGGTCAGCAGGATGCGCCGCACGCCCGAGCGCCGGCCGTCAGCGCCATCGAAACCGGGCGGCAAACATTGAAAAATGGCGTTGTGCTCGCTGTCGATCGGCAGCAGCGTCGCCCCGCCCTCGCGCACCGCCGCCACGAACAGCGCGCCGGCCATCACCAGGGCTTCTTTGTTGGCCAGCAAGACCCGCTTGCCGGCCCGCGCCGCCGCCAGCGTCGGCAACAGGCCGGCGGCGCCGACAATCGCGGCCATCACATAATCGCTTTCCGGCAGCGCCGCGACCCGCTGCAACCCCGCCGCGCCCGCCAGAACCTCCGTGGGGGCATCCAGCGCCCGCAGCCGATCCCGCAAGCGCTGCGCGGCCTGCGGGTCGGCCATCGCCGCAAACGTCGGCCGGCAGGCCAAACACTGCTGGAGCAACCCGTCCACGTTCCGCTGCGCCGTCAGGGCCACGACCCGAAACCGGTCCGGATGGCGTTGCAGCACATCGAGCGTGCTTACCCCGATCGAACCGGTCGAGCCGAGCACGGTGACGCCGGCGGGCGCGCTCATCCACCGATCCCGTAAAGGCCCAGCAAAAACACCGGCGCGGCGGCGCTCAAACTGTCCACTCGGTCCAGCACCCCGCCGTGGCCGGGCAGCAGCGAACCGCTGTCTTTCAAGCCGCATTGCCGTTTCATCATGCTTTCGAACAGATCGCCGACGACGGAAAAAGCCACGGTGATCATGCAGACCGCCAAAAACCCCGGCCAGCCCCCGCCGACCCCCAGCGCCGACCCGCCGGCCAAGGCCAGCAGCAAAGTGGCGAAGCCGCCGCCCGCCGCGCCTTCCCAGGTCTTGCCGGGACTGATGGCCGGGGCCAGCTTGCGCCGCCCCCAACGCCGCCCGGCGAAATACGCGCCGATATCGGCGACCCACACCAGCAGCAGCAAAAACAGCACGTGATCTGGCCCGTATTCGCCGCGCAGCGCCATCAAGGCAACCCACGGCGTCACCAGCACCACCCAGCCGGCCGCCGCCACCGCTTCGGGCCGGTGGGGACGGTCCGGATCGTCGGCGAAACGCTTCAACCAAAACAGCGCGCCGGCCCAGCCCGCGACCGAAAGCGCCATCAGCCCGCCGACCACGCTTTTGCGCTCGAGCAGCGGCCAGAGCGCCAAAATCAGCATCAGCACCGAGCAGGCGTACAGCAACCGGGCGCGAACGGCGGCGAAACCCGCCAACCGCGCCCATTCCCAGGCGGCCGGAAGGACCACCAGCAACAGCGCCGCGCCGAAGCCGCCGACCGGAAGTCCGAACAGCGCGCCCATCGCCAAAATGGCGAGCACCAGCGCGGTCAGGATGCGCTCTTTAAGCACGCCGCCCTCGCGCGATCTGTTCGCCGGTCATGCCGAAACGCCGCTCCCGCCCCGCAAACGCCGCGCAGGCCGCGTCCAGATCGGCGGGACCGAAATCCGGCCACAGCCGCTCGGTGAAATACAGTTCGGTATAGGCCATCTGCCAGAGCAGAAAATTGCTGATGCGCTGCTCGCCCGCCGTGCGGATGAACAGGTCCGGTTCGGGCAAATCGGCCAGGCAGGTGTAGTGGCGCAAGGTGTCCGGCGTGATTTGCTCGCAGCGCAACCGGCCCGCCAGGACCTCTTCCGACACCCGCCGCGCCGCTCGCGCGATGTCCCAGCGCCCGCCGTAATTCGCGGCGATCACCAGCGTCAGCCCGGTGTTCCCGGCGGTTCGCCGCTGAGCTTTCGCGATGTAATCTTGCAGGGTCGACGGAAACGCGCTGGGCTCGCCGATGAACCGCAGCCGGATGTTGGCGTCGTCCAGCCGCCGGATCTCGCCGCGCAGCGTGGTCATAAACAAGTTCATCAGCACTTCGACTTCCGGGCGGGGCCGTTGCCAGTTCTCGCTGCTGAACGCGAACAAGGTCAGCGCCCCGATCCCGCGCTCGTTGCAGGCTTGCACGATCCGCCGCACCGTCCTGGCGCCTTCCCGGTGGCCCGCCGTGCGCGGCAGGGAGCGCTGCTGCGCCCAGCGGCCGTTGCCGTCCATGACGATGGCGACATGCTGCGGCAACCGCTCGCGCGCGGGCACATCTGCGGCGGGAGCGATCAGCGCTTCCGGCGTGTCAGCCACCATCAGCGACATCCCGACCCGCGCGCGCCATCGAGCCCGCCGGTTCTCGGCCGATCGTTCATTCAAATTTCCATCAGCTCGGCTTCCTTGGCCGTCAGGGCCTTGTCCACCGCCTGAATGTGGCGGTCGGTGAGCTTTTGAATCTCGTCCTGCGCCTGCCGTTCGGCGTCTTCGGAAATCTTCTTGTCTTTGAGCCAGGTCTTGAGCTGGCCGTTGGCGTCGCGGCGGATATTGCGGATCGCCACCTTCGCGCCTTCGCCCTCGTGCCGGACCACCTTGACCAGATCGCGCCGCCGCTCCTCGGTCAGCGGCGGCAGCGGCACCCGGATCGTGGTGCCGGCGGACGCGGGATTCAGGCCCAGGTCGGATTTGAGGATCGCCTTTTCGATGGCGCCGACCAGATTTTTTTCCCAGGGCGTCACCAGCAAGGTGCGCGCGTCGGCCACACCGACCGACGCCACCTGATTGAGCGGCACCTCGGAGCCGTAGTAGCTCACCATCACGTGATCCAGCAGGCTGGCGTGCGCCCGGCCCGTGCGCAGCTTGGTCAATTCCTGTTTGAGGTTTTCGATGCTTTTTGCCATCCGGTCCGTCGCTTCTTTTTTGAGCTCGTCGATCATGATCGTCATTCCCGCACCACGGAAGTGCCCAGTTCATCCCCGCAGACCACGCGCACCAGAGCGCCGTGGCGGTTGATGTTGAAAACCTTCAGCGGCATGTCGTGCTCGCGGCACATCACGATGGCCGTGGCGTCCATCACCTGAAGCTTGCGGGCCAGGGCCTCGTCGTAGGTCAACCGCTCGTAGCGCACCGCTTTGGGGTCCTTGAAAGGATCGGCGGAATAAATGCCGTCCACCTTGGTGGCCTTGAGCATCACCTCGGCGTTGATTTCGATGGCGCGCAGGCTGGCGGCGGAGTCGGTGGTGAAGAACGGGTTGCCGGTGCCGGCGGCGAAAATCACCACCCGGCCTTTTTCCAGATGGCGGATGGCGCGCCGGCGGATGTAATCCTCGCAGACCTGATTGACCCGGATGGCGGACATCACCCGGGTAAACACGCCCAGCCGCTCCAGGGTGTCCTGCATCGCCAGCGAGTTCATCACCGTGGCCAGCATCCCCATGTGATCGCCGGTCACGCGGTCCATGCCGGCCTTGGCCAGGCCCGCGCCGCGAAACAGGTTGCCGCCGCCGATCACCACGCCGATTTCCACCCCCAGTTGCCGCAGTTGCCCGATCTCCTGGGCGATGCGGCCGAGCACGTCGGTATCGATACCGAACTCGCCCTCGCCCATCAGGGCCTCGCCGCTGAGTTTGAGGAGAATCCGCTTGAATACCGCTTTGGAATCCTGCATGAGCATCGGCGCGATCCACAAGGTGAAAACGGGCGGATTGTACTGTATTGGCGATGCGGGCGGCAGAGGCGGGAGCGCTTTGGGCAACCGGCCCCGGCCAAACCTAGTCCCCGCGCGCTTGCGCCATCACCTCGGCGGCGAAATTATCGGCTTTTTTCTCGATGCCCTCGCCCAGCTCGAAGCGCTCGAAACGCACGATCCTGGCCTTGCGGGCAGCCAGCAGCTCGCCGACGCTTTGCTTGTCGTCCTTGATGAACAGTTGACCCAGCAACGTCACCGACTCGTAATATTTGCGCAGCTTGCCTTCCACGATTTTTTCGACGATTTTATCCAGGACGTGCGCGGGCTTGCCCTTGGCTTCGTCCGCCGCCTGCGCCGCGTAAATCGCTTTTTCCTTGGCGATCACTTCCGCCGGCAACTGCTCGGCGCTGACGCACAGCGGCCGGCTGGCGGCCACGTGCATGGCGATATCCTTGGCCAGATCGGGGTCGCCGCCCTCCAGTTCCACCAGCACGCCGATGCGGGTGCCGTGCAGGTAGCCGCCGAGCACGTTCTTGGCGCTGCTCAGTCGCGCGAACCGCCGGACGTTGATGTTTTCGCCGATTTTGGCGATGCACTCGCGCCGGTTGTGCTCGACGCTCTGGCCGTTGGCCATGCCGGATGCCAGAAAAGCTTCCAAATCAGCCGCCTGGGCGCCCAAAGCCGTCGCGGCCACCGCGTCGGCGAAGGCCCGAAAATCGTCGTTTTTGGTGACGAAGTCGGTTTCGCAATTGATTTCGACCATGGCGGAAGCGCCGGCGGCCTGCTTGATGACGACCAAACCCTCGGCGGCGACGCGGCTGGCTTTTTTGTCGGCCTTGGCCTGCCCGGCCTTGCGCATCAACTCGACCGCCGCTTCGATATCGCCTCCGGTTTCCTGGAGGGCTTTTTTGCATTCCATCATTCCCGAACCCGTGCGCTCGCGCAGTTCCTTGACCAGCGCCGCCGTAATTTCCGCCATGCTTGCCTACCTCCAACAAAATCGAACCAGGATAAAACTCGCCGGATGAAGTCAAGCTGAATGCTTGAAACCCATCAAAAAGGCCCGCGCGTTCGGCGCGCGGGCCTTTTTCGGCAACGCTGCCAGGAGCCGGATCAAACGCTCCCTTCGGCTGGGGACTCCTCCGGAATCTCGACAAACTCTTCTTCGGCGCTGCGGCCCGAGGCCAGCAGCGCCCTGCCTTCCAACACCGATTCGGCCACGCCGCCGACGTAGAGCTGGATGGCGCGGATCGCGTCGTCGTTGCCGGGGATCACGTAATTGATCCCGTCGGGGGAGTTGTTGGTATCGACCACCCCCAGCACCGGAATGCCGAGCTTGTTGGCTTCCTGCACCGCGATCCGCTCGTGGCCGACGTCGATCACGAACAAAGCGTCGGGCAGGCTGGCCATGTCCTTGATGCCGCCCAGGCTGCGCTCCAGCTTGTCCATTTCCCTGCGCAGGCCGATCACTTCCTTCTTGGCCAGCCGCTCGAAGGTGCCGTCCTGCGCCATCAGCTCCAGCTCCTTGAGCCGTTTGATGGATTGGCGGACGGTCTTGAAATTGGTCAACATGCCGCCGAGCCAGCGGTGGTTGACGTAGGGCATTCCCGAGCGGATCGCCGCCTCGGCGGTCGCCTCGCGCGCGGAGCGCTTGGTGCCCACCAACAGCACTTTCCCGCCCTTGGACGCCATTTTGCCGACGTAATTCAGCGCGTCCAGGTAGAGCGGCAGGGTCCTTTCGAGATTGATGATGTGAATTTTGCTGCGCGCCCCGAAAATATACGGAGCCATTTTGGGGTTCCAGTAACGAGTCTGGTGGCCGAAATGCACGCCGGCCTCCAGCATCTGGCGCATGGATATGGTCGCCATTGCCGAACGTTCTCCTAACAAGATCAGGGTTGAGCCTCCACCCGCCCCGAGCGGCGACCCTCTGCGGGCACCCGGCCACCCGTGTCGGCGGATGTGAGAAGTAAAAAACACAGTTAAGGTTTGCCATTAAGGCGCGCGCTTTATAACATGGATCGTTCGGGAAAACCAATTGAACCGCCGTCCGCCAGCGCTGTCCCAACCCGCGCCCGCTCAGGCGGACCTCGCGCCCTCAGCTACCGTCATCGCCCCCGCAGATTCCGATCATGTTTCAAAAATCTCCCCAAAAGCCCAGCGGCATCACCCTCAAAACTCCCGAAGAAATCGAGAAGATGCGGGTGGCCGGCCGGCTGGCCGCCGAAGTGCTCGACATGATCGGGGCGCACGTGCGCGAGGGCGTGACCACCGAGGAACTGGATCGCCTCTGCCACGAGCATATCGTCGGCGTCCAGCAGGCGATCCCGGCCCCGCTCAACTATCGCGGTTTTCCGAAATCGATCTGCACCTCGATCAACCACGTGGTCTGCCACGGCATTCCAGGCCCCAAAAAACTGAAGAAAGGCGATGTGATCAACATCGACATCACGGTGATCAAGGACGGTTATCACGGCGACACCAGCCGCATGTTCCAGGTGGGCGCGCCGCCGATCGCCGCGCAGCGGGTCGTCAAAATCGCCCACGAATGCCTGTGGGTCGGCATCCGGCTGGTGCGGCCCGGCATCCGGCTCGGCGATATCGGCCACGCCATCCAAAAACACGCGGAGTCCCGGCATTGCTCGGTGGTGCGCGAGTATTGCGGCCACGGCATCGGCCGGGAATTTCACGAGGAACCGCAAGTGTTGCATTACGGCGATCCGGGCACCGGCGTCGAATTGAAGCCGGGCATGACCTTCACCATCGAGCCGATGATCAACGCCGGCAAACGCCACGTCAAATTGCTGCCCGACGGGTGGACCGTGATCACCAAGGATCACTCGATTTCCGCGCAGTGGGAGCATACCGTGCTGGTCACCGACGCCGGGCACGAAATCCTCACGCTCGGCTCCGGCGCACTGCCGCAACCCTGAGCGATGGAAAGCCGCATGGCCAGCCTTCAGCCTTCGCCCGCCCTCAATCCGTCACCCGCGCCGGCCGGAACGCTTCCCGATCAAACCGTCTGGCGCGGCATCGCCCTCGAAGCCGCCGCCTTCGAGCGCGATCTGGCGGGCGTCGATTCCCTGCCCGCGTTCCGAAACCTGCTCAAAACCAACGACGCCCGTTTCAAAAGTTTGTTTCAGGCCGGGGTTCCGGTCCACGAACTGGTGTTCGCCCGCGCCCGCTTGATGGATGAGTTGCTCCGGCGCACCTGGATCCAACATTTCGAGGCGGGCGCGGACGATCTCGCCCTGGTGGCGGTAGGCGGTTACGGGCGCGGCGAGCTGCATCCGGGATCGGACGTCGATTTGATGATCCTGCTGGATGATGCGGCGCTGGAAAGCCGGCGCGACGGCTTGGAGCGTTTTCTGACCTTTTTGTGGGATATCGGTTTGGAGGTCGGTCACAGCGTGCGCACGGTCGAGGATTGCGCCCGCGAGGGCGCGGCCGACATCACGGTGGCGACCAGCCTGATGGAATCCCGCCGCTTGACCGGCTCGGCGGCGCTGTTCGAGCGGATGCGGGCCACGACCGGCCCGGACCGGATCTGGCCGGACAGCGCCTTCTTCGAAACCAAGCAACAGGAGCGCTTCGAGCGCTGCCACAAATACAACGAAACCGCCTTCAACCTCGAACCGAACATCAAAGACGGACCCGGCGGCTTGCGCGATTTGCAGATGATCGGCTGGGTCGCCAAACGCCATTTCGGCGCGAGCACCTTGCGCGAGCTGATCGATCACGGCTTTTTGAGCGCGAGCGAATACGACGAACTGATCGACTGCCGCAATTTTCTCTGGCGGGTGCGCTTCGCGCTGCACGTGCTGACCGGCCGCCGGGAAGACGTCTTGCTGTTTGACCACCAGCGGCGGATCGCCCAGCAGTTCGGCTATCGCGACCAGGACCATAACCTGGGCGTCGAGCAGTTCATGCAGCGTTACTACCGCACGGTCAACGCCTTGTGCCGGCTGAACGAAATGCTGTTGCAACTGTTCGAGGAAGCCATTCTGCTGGCCGACGATTCCGGCGAGCCCCAGCCCGTCAGCCGCCGGTTTCAGGCGAGGCGGGGCTATCTCGAAGCGATCCGGCCCAACGTGTTCCTGCGCTACCCGTTCGCGCTGCTCGAAATCTTTCTGGTTTTGCAACAGTTTCCGGAACTCAAGGGCATCCGCGCCAGCACCATCCGGCTGATCCGCGAGCACCGGCCGCTGATCGACGAGAAGTTTCGCGATGATATGCGCACGCGCAGCCTGTTCATGGAAATCCTGCGCCAGCCGCACGGCGTCACCCAGCAATTGCGGCTGATGAACGCCTATGGCGTGCTCCCGGCTTATTTGCCGGAGTTCGGCCATATCGTCGGGCGGATGCAATACGACCTGTTCCACGCCTATACGGTGGACCAGCACATCCTGTTCGTGGTGCGCAATCTGCGCCGCTTTTATCTGCCGCATTTCGCGCAGGACCTGCCGCGTTGCAGCGCGATCATGGATCGGCTGCCCAAGCCCGAATTGCTGTATATCGCGGGTTTGTACCACGACATCGCCAAGGGTCGAGGCGGCGATCATTCCGAGCTGGGCGCCGCGGACGCCGAACGGTTTTGCCGGCAGCACGGCTTGAGCTCTTTCGACACCCGGCTCATCGCCTGGCTGGTGCGCCACCATCTGACTTTTTCGATGACCGCGCAGAAAAAGGACATCCACGATCCGCAGGTCATCAACGATTTCGCCCGGCTGATGGGCGATCAACTGCATTTGGACTATCTGTATTTGCTCACCGTCGCCGACATTCGCGCCACCAACCCCAAATTGTGGAACACCTGGCGCAATTCCCTGTTGTGGCAACTGTATGAGGCCACGCGCCGGGCGCTGCGGCGCGGCTTGGACAACCCGCTGGACAAGGAGGAGCGCTTGCGCGAAGTGCAGGCGCAGGCGCGCCAGCGGTTGAGCGTCACCAAGATCGACCGGGAACGCATCGACCAAGTCTGGGAAGGCTTCGGCGACGATTACTTCCTGCGCCATTCCGCCGACGAAATCACCTGGCACACCCGGGCGATTCTCAAGAAACGCCACGACCCGCGACCGCTGGTCATGGCCCGCGACGACCCGAGCCGGGGCGGCACCGAAATTTTCATTTATGCCCTCGATCAAGACAATCTGTTCGCCTCGATCACTTCCATTCTCGACCAACTGGGCCTGACGATCGTGGATGCGCGCATCATCACCGGCCACAGCGGCTATACCCTCGACAGCTTCACCGTCTTGGAAAATTCCGGCGCGCTGATTCGGGAACGCGGCCGCATCAAGGAAATCGTCACCTCGCTCATCCATCATCTGAGCCGGCCCGACGCGGTTCCTTTGTCGCCCAGCCGCCATATCTCCAGGATTCAAAAAGCGTTTCAGATCCCGACCCAGGTCGATTTTCGCGAGGACGCCGCCAACGGCCGCACCGTGGTGGAACTCGCCGCCTGGGACCGGCCGGGTCTATTGTGCCGGGTGGGACAGGCGTTTATGGAATGCGGCGTGCAATTGCACAACGCCAAGGTCGCGACCATCGGCGCGCGCGCGGAAGACGTGTTTTTCGTGACGGACCGGGAAAACCGGCCGTTGAACGACGCGCAAAAATACGCGGCGCTGCGGGCCGCGCTGGTCAAGCATTTGGATGAGCCGGAAGCTTGAGCGGGCCGCCGATCATCGTTCGCTACTCGCCGTCGAGAAACAGGCGGCGGTGGTCGCCGATCAGCGCCACCAGATAATCCCATACCACCCGCACGCGCTTGAGCCGCAAGCGATCCGCGTGCGCGGCCAGCCAAAAGGTATGCTGAAAATAGGCTTCATCGGGCAACACCTTGACCAGGCGCGCATCGCTGGCCCCGATATAGGAAACGAGCACCGCCAGCCCCACGCCCGCCAGCACCGCTTCCTTGTGCGACAGCATGCTGGTGCTGCTAAAGCGCAGATTCGGCTCATCGCAAAGCTTCTCCAGAAAGCGCAATTCCGGGATCAACAAGTAATCGTCGATGTAAGCGATAAAGGGATGCTTGGCCAAATCGGCGCGGGTTTTGATCGGATCGCGTTTTTCCAGATAGTCCTTGGCCCCATAAAGAAAATAGGTGTAGTCCGTCCAGCGATAGACGATGTAAGGACCCCGCCGGGGCGGTTCGAGGGTGATGGCCAGATCCGCTTCCCGGCTGGCCAGGTTCGCCAGCCGAGGCAGGGCCAACAATTCGACGGTCAGCCGGGGATACTCATCGAGCAGCGGCTTGAGCTTGGGCGTCAAAAAACATACCGCCAAGCCCTCGGGCGTCCCCACCCGAACCTCGCCGTCAACCAAAACGTCCCGGTCCGAAAGTTCCTCCGATAACACCGCTATTGTCGCCTCCACTTTCTCCGCCATCGGCAGCAAAGCGTGTCCGGCTTCGGTCAGCACCAGACCGTCGCGATGCCGCTCGAACAACCGCGTGCCCATGCTTCGCTCCATGCCTTCGATCCGGCGCGAAACCGTGCTGTGCTCGACTTGTAGCCGCCGGGCGGCCGGGCTGAGCCGGCCCAAGCGCGCCACCGCCAGAAAATAGCGCAGGTCTTTCCAATCCATTTCGCGTTTCATGGCACCTTTCTCCCGGCAATCGCGCTCTCGAACTTCGAGTTTGGCCGCACCCGTGCATTTGCGCACGAAATTTTCGTTATTTTTGCGAATTTTCCCATCACGGGGTGGCTGCTATGCTTGATGGGCCGGGCAAACCCTTTAAACCGGCTGCAACGCCTCGTTTCATAACTCACCATCCAGAGGAAATCTTTATGGGTGTTCTTGGTATTCTCATTTCGCTGGGACTGTTGATGTATCTCGCGTATCGGGGCATCAACGTGCTGGTCCTGGCCCCGCTCATGGCCCTGCTCGCCGTGTTGATCGGCGGCGGCGCGGACGTGCTGCTGCCCACTTATACCCAAGTCTTCATGAAAGAGCTGGGCGGCTACCTGCTCCGATTCTTCCCGCTGTTCATGCTGGGCGCGATTTTCGGCAAGCTGATGGACGATTCCGGTTCGGCGAAAACCATCGCGCACTGGATCGTCGCCAAGGTCGGGCGCGAGCGCGCCATACTCGCCATCGTGCTGTCCTGCGGCATCCTGACCTACGGCGGCGTGTCGTTGTTCGTGGTCGCCTTCGCGGTCTATCCCATTGGCGCGGCGCTGTTCCGCGAAATCGAGATGCCCAAACGCTTCATTCCCGGCGCGATCGCCCTGGGCTCTTTTACCTTCACCATGACCGCATTTCCCGGCACGCCGGCGATCCAAAACGCCATTCCGTCCCCTTTCTTCGGCACCAATACCTTCGCCGCGCCCGGTCTGGGCACCATCGGCGGTTTGATCATGATGATCGGCGGCGTCCTGTGGCTGAACGCGCGCGCCAAGCGGGCCATGGCGAACGGAGAGGGCTATGGCGATCACCGCAACGAAAATCTGGATGCCGAGGTCGCCAAAGATGCCGCGCCAGGCCCTTCATTTTTCGTGGCTTTGCTGCCCATTCTGCTGGTGATCGGGCTGAACGCCCTATTCACCTACATCGTCTTTCCCGGCATCGACGCCAGCTACTTGGCCGAACCCAAATATGGCGCGACCAAACTCTCGGCCGTCGCCGGCTTGTGGTCGATCATCGTCGCTTTGGTGATCGCCATCGTGTTCATCATCGCGGTGCACTGGGCGCGCTGGAAGAACGTGGTGGAATCGCTCAACGCTGGCACCATGGGGTCGCTGCTGCCGATTTTCAATACCGCTTCCGAGGTCGGTTACGGCAATGTCATCGCCTCGCTGCCCGCGTTCGTGGTGGTCAAAGACGCCGTTTTGGGCGTTTCCAGCAACCCTCTGGTGTCCGAAGCGGTCGCGGTCAACGTTCTGGCGGGCATCACCGGTTCCGCCTCCGGCGGCATGAGCATCGCTTTGAGCACGCTGGGCGCCAAATATCTTGAACTGGCCAACGCGGTCGGCATCAACCCCGAACTCCTGCACCGGGTGGCGGTGATGTCCTCGGGCTGCTTCGATTCGCTCCCGCACAACGGCGCGGTCATCACCTTGCTCGGCATCTGCAAACTGACCCACAAGCAGTCTTATTTCGATATCTTCATGGTGTCGGTCATCATCCCGCTGATCGCCCTGGTGACGGTCATCACCCTGGGTTCGCTGTTCGGCAGCTTTTAACTCGCGCCTTCGCGGAAGGCCCCAAAACGTCAGTCCTCCGCCGTCCGCGCGCGGACGGCGATCACTCCCTTTTTGAGGAACCGGCTCATGCAGCATCCCCTACTGGCATCTTTGCGCATCCCCGAGCGCGGTAAAACCGTCAGCGCCCGCGAGGCGGTAAGCCTGATCCGCGCCGGCGACACGCTCGCTACCAGCGGTTTCGTCGGAACCGGCTTCGCCGAAGATATCGCCTGCGCGCTGGAGGACCTGTTTCTCGCGCCCGATCCGGATCCGACCGCCCCCGGACTCGATAAACCGCGCGATCTGACCCTGGTGTACGCTGCCGGACAGGGCGACGGCAAGCAGCGCGGCCTCAACCATCTCGGCCATGAAGGCTTGGTCAAACGGGTGATCGGCGGCCACTGGGGCCTGGTGCCGAAGCTGCAAGCGCTGGCGGTGGCGAACAAGATCGAAGCCTACAACCTGCCGCAAGGCGTGATCACCCACCTCTACCGCGACATCGCCGCCGGGAAGCCGGGCACGCTGACCCGCGTCGGCCTGGGGACCTTCGTCGACCCGCGTCACGGCGGCGGCAAGCTCAACGCGATCAGTCGGGCGGATTTGATCGAGGTGATGGTGATCGACGGTCAGGATTATTTGTTCTATAAAGCTTTTCCGATCCATGTCGGCATCATCCGCGCCACCACCGCCGACATCGACGGCAATCTGACCATGGAAAAAGAGGCGCTCACGCTGGAATCGCTGGCCATCGCCATGGCGGTCCGCAATTCGGGCGGGATCGTGATCGCGCAGGTGGAGCGGGTGGCCGAACGCGGCTTTCTGAAGCCCAAGGACGTGCGCGTGCCCGGCATTTTGGTGGATTGCGTCGTGGTCGCGCCGCCCGAACATCACTGGCAAACCTTCGCCACCCCCTACAACCCGGCGTTCTCCGGCGAAATCAAAGTGCCGTTGGCCTCGATCCCGCCGATCCCCATGAGCGAGCGCAAGATCATCGCTCGCCGGGCGGCGATGGAGCTGGCCACCAACGCCATCGTGAATTTGGGGATCGGGATGCCGGAGAGCATCGCCAATATCGCGGCCGAGGAGAAGATTATCGACCTGTTGACCTTGACCGCCGAACCCGGCGTGGTGGGCGGCATCCCGGCGGGCGGGCTGGATTTTGGGGCTTCCACCAACGTTCAGGCGATCATCGACCAACCCAACCAATTCGATTTTTACGACGGCGGCGGTTTGGATCTCGCGTTTCTCGGTCTCGCCCAAGTCGACCGTCAGGGCAATCTCAACGTTTCCAAATTTGGCGCCCGCATCGCGGGGGCGGGCGGATTCATCAACATCAGCCAAAACTCCCGCAAAGTGGTGTTCACCGGCACGTTTACCGCCGGCAACCTCGAAATCGCCGTGGAACAGGGCCAATTGCGCATCGTCAGCGAGGGCGAGACGGCCAAATTCATCGAAGAGGTCGAACAGCGGACGTTTAGCGGCGCGGTGGCCAGCCAGCGCAACCAGCCGGTGTTGTATATCACCGAGCGGGCGGTGTTCCGGCTGACCGCCGACGGCCCGGAATTGATCGAGATCGCGCCCGGCATCGATCTGGAGCGGGATATTCTGGCGCGCATGGCCTTCAAGCCTCGGATCGGCGAGCGACTGAAGATCATGGACGGGCGCATCTTCGGCGATGGGCCGATGGGCTTGCGCGACCTGCTGTTGATCCGGCCATTCGATGAGCGGTTTTCGTATGACCCGGCCAAAAATCTCTTTTTCCTCAACTTCGAGGGGCTGGCCATCCGCAATCACGAAGACATCGAACGCATCCGCTCGGCCGTCGCGGGCAAAGTCGAACCGATCGGCAAACCGGTGTTCGCCATCGTCAATTACGACAATTTCTCGATCACGCCGGAATTGTTGCAGGACTACATGGACATGGTCAGCGACGTGGTGCAGCGCTACTACCTCGGCGTGACCCGCTACACCACCAGCGCCTTCTTGCGGGCGCGGCTGGGGGATGCGCTGCGCGAGCGCGATCTGCCCCCGCATCTTTATGAAACCGCCGACGAGGCCGCCGCGCGGCTCGATTCACCGAAAGCGAGCTGAAGCGTTTGCGCCAAGCGGCCGGGGCGGCGGCTGGGCCGCTCCAGCGCGAGCGATGGCGCGGCGGCCGAGCATCGAATTGAGCGGGCAACCCGATTAGACCGGCGCGGGCGAGCGCGCCACACGCCGGGCGTCGCTCAATCTTCCACCTGGGTCTCGTCGGGTTGCTCTTCCATGGTTTCGTCCATGCGCCGGATCACATCGGCCAGTTGCCGCCGGATCACCCGCACGGCGGGCTCCAGTTGCACCAGCCGGCGCTCCATCCGCTCCAACTGGGCATCCTGCCATTCGGGATGCTTCAGCAGCGATTCCATGGCGTTTTCCAGTTCGGCCAAACGCTGCTCCATGGCGTGACTGACCCGCATCAGCGAACGGCTACCCGCGCTCGCGCGTTGCGTGCCGCCGCTCTCGGCGCTCTGATTCAGTTCCTGGCCGACCGCCTCGACCGCCGCCACCGAAAATTCGTTCAACTCTTCCAGGAATCCGTAGAGCAACAACCGGTCGCAAAAGACGTTGATGAGGCGCGGCACGCCTTGAGTGAAACGGAAAATGGTGGCATAGGCGTCCTCGGCGAACGTAGGCTTCCAGCCTTCCCAGCCGACCACCCGCAACCGGTGCTCGATGTAATCCCGCGTCTCCGGCTCGCTCAGCGGCGTCAGATGGCTGGAGGCGATCACGCGCTGGCGCAACTGCTCCATTCCCGGCTCTTGCAAGGTGTAGCGAAACTCCTCTTGACCCAGCAAAAAACTCTGGAGCAAAGGCGATTCGCCCACCTGAAAATTCGACAGCATCCGCAGCTCTTCCAACGATCGGGCAGGCAGGTTTTGCGCCTCGTCGACCACCAGCAGCACGCGCCGGCCTTGCCGGGCGTGACCGCGCAGGAAATCCTCGAAGTGCTTGAGCAAGGCGGCCTTGCCCATTTCCTCGTAAGGCAGCCCAAAGGAAGCGACCACGCTCCGCAACAGTTCATCGGCCTCCAGTTGGGTGGTGACCAATTGCGCGGCGATGACTTGATTGGTGTCCAGCTCCTGAAAAAGATTCTTGACCAGCGTGGTCTTGCCCGTGCCGATGCCGCCGGTGATGACGATAAAACCCTCGCCTTGGCTCAAGCCATAACGCAAATAGGCCAAGGCGCGGCTGTGGACGCGGCTGCCAAAGAAGAAGCGCGGATCGGGGCTCAACTGGAAGGGCTTGGCGCTAAAGCCGTAGTAATCGGTATACATGGGGTTCAGAATTTCATGTTAAATCGGATGTTGAGCCGGTTTTCACGGAACCCCTGCTCGGCGGGATCGGCGTCGTTCTTGTAGTAGCGGTAACTGATCGAACCCCCGGTGTCCGGCGTAAAGACGCGCGCCAAACCAAAAACCGAAACCCAGTAATCGTTCTCCTGAACGCCGCCGCCTTGCGCTTCTCCCAAATTGTCATGCTCCCAGCCAGCCCCGACAAAAGAGGCGGTGCGCGGCGCGAATCGCCATATCCAGAGCGCGCCGGCCCCGTAGAGCTTGCCGTCGGCGCTCGCCTCCTGACTGCCCCGATCTTCGTTAAAAGCGTTGATCGACCAATCGGTCGCGCCCCGCCGGTAGGTGACGCCCGCATCCAGCCGCTTTCGCCGAAAGTTCCGGTTGGTCAATCCCAAAACTCCGCCCGGACCGATGACCGTACCCGGATCGCCCAGCGCGAGCGGCTGACCGTCCGGACCCACGCCGATCAAACCGTCACCCAACAGTTGCCGCTCGTTGGTGATCTCGTCGGTATAGGTCACCGCCCACGTCGTGGAACGGGTCCGATGGTTGAACAACCCCTGCCAGCGGACGCCCGGATCGATCCCGAAATCCTGCTCGCGGCGGCTGATGCGCAAATCGGTGCGCGCGGACGGGCTCCAACGCCCGGCCAGCTCGTTGACGTCGGGGCCGTACAGACCTTTGAGCTCGACAAAACGGTTCGGCGTCCAAACCGCGCCCAAGCCCCAATAAGTCCCGTCCGGGCTTTGTTCGAAGTCGGTCACCTGGTTGTTTTCGTAGCTGAGTTCCGCCAGCGCGGCCCACTGCCGGTTAAACTGGTAGGTGGCTTGGGCGGTCGCGCGCTCTTGTTGGTCGTCGCCGACGGGCTGCCCGTCCGCGCCGACCGCGTTGTCTTGCTGTTCCCGCTGGTGAAAATAATCGAGCCGCCAATTGACCTTGCCGAGTTCGCGGCCGCTGTCGAGATTCAGTTCGAGGGTGTGGATTTGGCTGTCGTCGGTCGTCGTCCGAATGACTCCCGGCTGGTCGCCGGTGTCTTCGTCGTAAAAAATCGCATCGTAACGATAGCGCAGCAACACGTCGGCCCAGCCCCTCAAATGCTGTCGCCAGTACGGGCTGACACCGAAACGGTAGCCGGTCGCTTGATCTTCGGCCAGCACGATGCTGTTGAAAAGGCCTGCGGGAGTGAACAGCTCGCGCCCGCCCGGCAAGCCCAAATCGAAATTGTTAAAAAGGGACAGGTTGGAAGGGGCCGCGCCGGTCGACCCCAAATTGCCGGCGTCCGCCCGTCCGGCGGAGTCGACGGGCACTTGGGCGATCAGGCCGTAAACGTCTAAAAACAAATTGTCTTTTAACAGTTCACCGGTCCCAAAAGCCTGCAACTGATTGTTGACGGTGTTGGCGTCGCCGTTGTTGCCATAGAGCAAGCCCTGCGCGGTGTAATCGAGCCGCAGATCGAAGCGCCCTCCCCGTTTGTTGATCGACACGCCGGGCTCGACTTGCAAAACCAAGTCGTCCTCGGCTTCGTTTGGGGGAGCCAAGCGGATGTTGTCCGAGTACGTGGCGCCGACGCCGATCCGGGGGGTAATGCGCCAAGCGCCCGCCCGATCGTCCACCTCTTGCGCCCAAGCGCGCGAATAAGGTCCCGCCAACGTTCCCACCAAGAGCGATCCGCCCAGAACCCATAAACCCGGTCGGACCAGCCCACCTTGCCTGCGGCGCGCGAAGTTCATCGTCGCTATTCCAAAATCAACGGATAACCCAATCCATCAGCGGGCCTCAGATTCCTCCTCGCTGCCGCGAGCATACTGATAACCATAATCATAGGAACGATACTTCGAGGCGAGAATTTCTCGGGTTTTGTTCAAGACAAATCCAACGGTTTGGTTGGGGCTCAACATCGACAGCGCTTCCCTGACTTGAGATTGCAGAGTTTTCTCCGCCTCGACCACCAGGATCAACTGGCCCATCAGATTCGCCAAAATCCCGGCTTCGGTCGTCGCCAGCAAAGGCGGCGCATCGAAAATGATGATGCGGTCGGGATAGCGCTGGCTCATTTCGGAAGTCAGCCGGCGCATGTTTTCGCTGGCCAGCAATTCCGCCGACAAATGATGGGTGCCCCCCGCCGGCAGAATGGACAGCGCGGGGATATTGGTGCCGACCATCACGTCCGCCAAATCCAAACGATCGTCGATCAGGAAATCCACCAGGCCCTGTTCGGCCTCAAAGCCCAACATCTTGTTGATCGACGGTTTGAGGATGTCGGCATCGACCAACAGCACGGTGCGGTTGCGCTCGGTGGCGATGCTCAAAGCCAAATTGCAGGCGGTGAAGGTCTTGCCCTCGCCGGGGCGCGCGCTGGTGACGCCCACCAAATTCGAGTGCTTGGTGATGGCGGCGCCTTTGCCGTCCATGTTCATCAATAGCGTCCGCTTGATGTGGCGGTACTCTTCCTTGGTTCGACTGCGCTGGGCGTCGACGACCAGCAAACCCGAGGCGCGCATCCTTTCCACATCCAGCGTCACCGAGCGTTGCGTGCGCTTGTTGGCCGCCGCATCCGCAACCCGAACGACGGTCTGGTCCTTGGCGATTCCCGTCATCCGTTCGATGCTGTCCGCCTGGCCCGGCGCCGGGCGGGCCACGGCGGGCGGACTCGGCGCCAGCGACCGTCCGAACATGGCTTTTTCGATGCTATCCATTCTTGAACCCTCCAAAACCCTTGTTCGCGTTCACTGAAAACCGAGGCGCTCGACGAAAAGCAAGCCGGCGTACACCAAAACCAGCACGCCCACCAAGCTGGCGTAGACGAACGCCATCCGGCGCTCGCGGCTGAGCACGTTGGCGGGCAGCACGGCGCTGACGCTGCCCAACACCGGAATATCCGCGATTTGCTTCAAGCTGCGACGGCTGTCGAAAGTGGGCCAGAGCTGGGAAAGCAGAAAAGCCAAACCGATGCCAGCCCCGAGGCCCGCGCCCAATACGGCGCTCATCAGCAGCAAGCGGTTGGGTCCGGTCGGACTGAGCGGCACGCGCGGCGGGTCGAGAATCTTGAAGCGGATTTCCTGCTTGGAACGCTCGGCCTCTTGCGACAGTTTCACCGATTCCCGCCTGGATAACAGTTCTTCGTGTTTCTTGCGGTTGATCTCGTAATCGCGATTTAAAGAGGCCAATTCCGCTTCGATTTGCGGCAAGGTGCTCACCTGTTCCTGCAACTGCCGGTAGCGCCTCTGATACTCATCGACCCGCACGCGCAGCGAAGCCACGTTGGCTTCTTCGTCGGCCAGCCTGACTTTGAGCTGCTGGTAAACGGTGTTGACGTTTTGGGCGCGCGGATTGCCGCTGCTTTCCGCCAGACTGGCCGCGAAGCGCATCCGCTCTTGCTCGCGTTGCTTTTTGAGATCGGCGATCGTTTGTTTCAAAATATTGACGTCGGGGTGCTTCGCGGTAAATTTGATCAACAGCTCATCCAAATTCTGTTCCAGGGCTTGAATGCGCTGGTCGATCGGCAATGCGACCACCTCGCCATCGCCCCGCAACTGCTGTTGCAAGGCTTGGTTGATCTGCTGCTGCAAGGAACTGCGCCGGTTCTCCGCCTGCGACAACTCCAGGCGACCCGTGGACAGCTCCGAGGCCGCCTGCTGCAGGCGCAAGTTGTAATTCTGGCCTTCGGAGGGCATCAAACCCGCATTCCTGAGCTTGAAGCCCTTCAAGCGGTCTTCGGCTTCCTTCAAGCGCAGCTCGTACTCGGCGATCTGGTCATCCAGAAATCGCTGGGCGGCCTCGCTATCCTCGCGGTTGCCGCCCACCAGATTGCTTTCGAACACCGCCAAGGCCGCCTCCACGATCCGCTTGGCCCGCTGCGGGTCGCGATCCTCGTAGGTGACCGTATAAAGATTCTCCCTTTCCCGGCCCGATCCCGCCAAGGCGATCTTGTTTTGCAGCTTGTTGAGCCAGCGCTCCTTGTCTTCCGGCGTGCGAACCTCCTGATCGAGGCCCGCCATGTGGGTGATCTGCTCCAAATTCGGTCGCGTCAGCAGCGTCTTCATGATCAATCCCACTTGCGTGTCGGGATTGACTTCCACCGTCAACCCCTGCAAAAGAGGCCGCAAAATGGTTTGGGTGTCCACAAAGGTCTTGGCCGATACCTCGTATTGATCGGGCAGCTTGAGCACCACGACCCAGCCGATGACGCAAATCAGCCACGCCAGCGCCATGGCGTACCAGCGATTGCGCCAAATTCCGCGCAGGTAACCCAGGATCTGCTCGACCAGATCGTTCATGTTCGACTCTCTTTGCCCGCCGCTCTCACCCGATCAAAACCACGATTCCGGAACGATCAAAATATCTCCCGGCAACATATCGACATTCGCGCTGATATCGCCGTTGAGCAGATCGTCCAAGCGCACCTGATACTCTTGCTGTTTGCCGTCGACCACCCGCACCACTTTGGTCCGGTTGCCGTCGGCAAATTCGTTCAGGCCGCCGACCGCGACCATCACGTCCAACAAGGTCATCTTCTGGCGATAAGCGATCGCTTGCGCTCTCGGCCCCGCCGTCTGGGTCGTGGTGGTGGCGCTTTGGCTGGTGACTTGGCCGACCACGCGGATCTGTTCGCTGTAAGGGCCGATTCCGCCCGCCACGATCACGGTGACGATGGGTTGGCGGATGTAAGTTTCCAGCGCTTTTTCCAAATCGCGCGCCAGCTGGTTGGGGGTTTTGCCGCTAGCCTGCAGATCCTCCACCAGCGGCGTCGTGATCTTGCCGTCCGGGCGGACGATGACCGTCTGCGAGACTTCCGGGTTGCGCCAGACGAAAATTTGCAGTTGGTCGCCCGGACCGATCTGATAGTTATAGGTCTCCGGCGAGGAGGTTTGCGAGCTGTAGGTGGTTGACGCCGGCAAACCTCCGCCTTCCGGTCTAGCGCAGGCCGCGAGCAAAAGCGCGGCCGCCATCAATCCCCCGACAGGAGCCCATCGACCCAAAATTCTACGCTTTCGCATCCGCTAAACCCCCGCTTATGGTGCCTGGCCGCCATTTCCGTTTGACCGCGCAATTCGGCCGCTAGCGGTCCTCTATTTTTGAAAACCAAGCACATTGAAACAAGAAACCGATTAAATCGTCGAAGCGATATATCCGCATTAAGATTCCGCTATCGTAACGATTGAGCGGCTCAATCGTCTATAGCCACCATGGAGTCCCAGCCCTGACCGCATCGTTTATCGCTATCCGAAACCTGAGCAAACATTATGCCGAAGGCGATCAAAGGCGAACCATCTTCGCCGACTTGAGCTTGGATATCAACCGAGGCGAGTGCGTGAGCCTGCTCGGACCTTCCGGTTCCGGCAAGTCCACGCTGTTAAATCTGCTGGCCGGAATCGATCTCCCGGACGCCGGAACCATTCAGGTGGAGGGTCGGATCATCGGGGAATTGACCGAGAAGGAACGCACGTTATTCCGCCGCCGCCATATCGGTTTCGTCTTCCAGTTTTTCAATCTGATTCCAACCTTGACCGTGGAGGAGAATTTGCTGTTGCCTCTGGAGTTGAACGGCCAACTGGGAATGGAACCGCGCCAAGACGCTTTTAATTTGCTGGAGTCTATCGGTCTGGGCAATCGCCGACACAGCTTTCCGGAACAACTTTCGGGCGGCGAACAGCAGCGTTTGGCCATCGCCCGGGCCGTGGTGCACCGGCCCCTGCTGTTGCTGGCCGACGAGCCGACCGGCAACCTGGACGCCGCCACCGGCGAACGCATTTTGGAACTTTTGCTCGATCTTCACCGGCGCTCGGGCGCCACCGTTATCCTGGTGACCCACAGCCGGGACATCGCCGCGCGCGCCGGGCGCACGCTTTATTTGGATTCCGGCCAGATTCGAGAGATCAGGCCATGACGCCGCTGCTGTGGCGGGCGCTGCTCAAACATTCCCTGCGCCATCCTTGGCAATTGGCCCTGGCCATCCTCGGCATCGCGCTCGGCGTGGCGGTGGTGCTGGCAGTGGATTTGGCCAACGCCAGCGCTCGCCGCGGTTTCGAGCTCACCATGAACCGCGTCACGGGTCGCGCCACCCACCAAATCACTGGAGGTCCCCAAGGCGTGCCCGAAGCGTTTTACCGCCACTTGCGGGTCGAGCGCGGCATCCAACAGATCGCGCCGGTGGTGACCGGCTATCTGCCGCGCGCCGACCGACCCGGACACCTGTTTCAAATCCTCGGCGTCGATCCCTTCGCGGAAGGGCCGTTTCGCGCCGCCGCAGCCGATCCCACCGGCAAGGATTTCGATTTGCGTTCGCTGCTGCTCGACCCCGACGCCGCGCTGCTGCCGGGCGCGCTGGGCGATCACCTCACGCTGCAACGGGGCGAAAACCGTTTTATCTTAAAACGCGCGGGCACCTTGGAAGGTTCAGAATTGAACGGTCTGATCATCGCCGACATCAGCACCGCGCAAGTGCTGCTGGGTTACGCGGGACGCCTCAGCCACATCGATGTGATCCTGCCCGACGGCCCCGCCGGCGAACGGCGAGCCGATGAATTGCGCGCCCGGTTGATCGATGGGTTGCGGTTGGAGCGCTCGGACATGCGCAATCAGGCCACCGCCGATCTCAGCGCCGCTTTCTCGCTCAACCTGTTGGCGATGAGCCTGCTGGCGCTGGTGGTCGGCGCGTTTCTCATTTACAACGCCATCAGTTTCGCGGTGGTGCAACGTCGCGGCCTCCTCGGCATCTTGCGCGCGCTGGGGGTCAGCCGCCGCGAGATCTTCGCCGGAATTCTGGGCGAGGCGCTGTTGCTCGGCTTGGCGGGGAGCTTGCTGGGGAGCCTGTTGGGCGTGTGGATCGGTTCCGGCTTGATCCACCTGGTCACCCGCACGATCAACGATTTCTATTACGTCTTGAACGTGCGCGACTTTTTGATCGACCCGTGGTCGCTGGCCAAGGGCGTGGCGCTGGGTTTGACCGCCACCCTGGTGGCGGCTTGGCTGCCGGCGCGGGAAGCGGCGGCCGTCGCCCCCGGCGCGGCCATGAGCCGCGCGCATCTGGAAACCCGCTGGCAACTCGCGCTGCCGCGCTTGATCGCGGCCGGGTTGCTGCTCTTTGCGGGCGGCGGCGCCGTTTTGTGGCTTTCGCGTTCGCTGGCTTACGGTTTCGTCGGCCTTTTTCTGGTGATTTTCGGCCTCGCGCTTTTAACGCCGCCCATCATCGTCGGTTGGGTCCGGCTCAACCGGCCGCTGGTCGCCCGCCGGGGATTGCTGGCGCGCATGGCCAATCGGGATGTCGCCCGCCATCTCAGCCGCACCGGCATCGCGGTGGCGGCGCTGATGGTGGCCTTTGCCACCACGGTCGGCGTCGGCGTGATGGTCGACAGTTTTCGGGGTGGAGTCGCCATCTGGATCCACGATTTGCTCAATGCCGATCTCTACCTGGCCCCGCCCGCCACCGGAGGCGATCACGGTGCCGAGAGCTTGCGCCCGGCGACGCTGGCGGCCTTGCGCGCCGCGCCCGGCGTGGCGGCGGTGTCCACCTACCGTCGCGCGACCATCGATTTTCGCGGGCGCCCGGTCCAGTTGATCGCGGCCGATCTCGCCCCGGCGGCTCAGCGCGGCTATCGCCTGATCGCGGGCGATCCCGCCGTCGCCTGGCGCGCGTTTCAAACCGGAGAATCGGTTTTGATCACCGAACCGCTCGCTTATCGTCAGCGCTTGAACGCGGGCGATACGCTCGAATTGGCGACCGCCGCTGGACCCCATCGCTTCGCCATCGCCGGCGTTTATCTGGACTACGGCTCCGAGCATGGCCGCATCCTGATCCATCGCTCGGCCTACGAGCGCTATTGGCGCGACTCGAACGTCAGCTCGGCGGCGGCGTTTGCGGTTGAAGGTGCGGACCTGACGGCGTTGGGCGAGCATCTGCAGGACCGGTTGGGCGCGATTCAGCCGGTGATGCTTCGCCCCAATCGCGATCTGCAAGCCCGGACCCTGGAAATTTTCGACCGGACTTTCACCATCACCAACGTGTTGCGGCTGCTGGCGATTCTGGTGTCGGTCGTCGGCGTGTTGAGCGCGCTTTCGGCCCTGCAACTGGAGCGGGCGCGGGAGTTTGCGGTCCTGCGCGCGATCGGGATGCGCCCGGGCGAAATCGGCGCTCTGGTGTCGCTGCAAACCGGTTTCATGGGGGCGGTCGCCGGTTTGCTGGCCATACCGACCGGACTGGTGCTGGCGCTCGTGCTCATCTTTGTCATCAACCGCCGCGCGTTTGGCTGGAGCCTGCCGTTCCAGGTCAGTGTGGGCCTGTTGGCGGAAACGGTGGCGCTGGCGACGGCGGCCGCGCTGTTGGCCGGAGTCTATCCGATCTGGCGAATGAGCCGCGCCAGACCCGCCGAAGCGCTGCGGACGGATTAAATGCTCAAACGCGCCCGCTGGCTGGTGGGTTTGCTGTTGGCGACCGCGCTGCTCGGCGCGACGGCTTACCGGTTTTGGCCCCGCCCACAGGCCGCTGAAAGCGTGGCGGTCCGCTCGGCCTTGAGCGGCCCAGACGACGCGGGCTACCGGCGCGCCTACGCGCCGCAGCCGTTCCATTTTCCGAGCGATCACGGCCCCCATCCCGACTTTCGCACCGAATGGTGGTATGTCACCGGCAATCTGTCCGCCGCCGGCGGACGGCCGTTCGGCTATCAGCTCACCTTGTTTCGCATCGCGCTCGCGCCGACACCGCCGCCCGCGGATTCCGCCTGGCGCGGCCACCAGGTCTATATGGGCCATTTCGCCCTGACCGACGTGACCGGCAAACAATTCCACGCTTTTGAACGCTTCAGCCGGGGCGCGCTGGGGCTGGCGGGCGCGCGGGCGGCTCCGTTTCGCGTTTGGCTGGAGGATTGGGCCTTGAGCGGCACCGAAAACGATGTGTTTCCGCTGCGGGTGCAAGCCCGGCAAGAGGGCGTCGCGCTCGATCTGACCCTGACCGCCGCCAAACCCCTCGTCCTGCAAGGCGACCGGGGCTTGAGCCAAAAAAGCGCCGCGCCCGGCAACGCCTCCTATTACTACTCTTATACCCGTCTGCCGACCCGAGGGACGATCCGGTTGGGGGAAAAAACGTTCGAGGTCAGCGGCGCGAGCTGGCTGGATCGCGAATGGAGCACCAGCGCTCTGGGGCCGGAGCAAAGCGGTTGGGATTGGTTCGCGCTGCAATTGGACGACGGGCGGGAGCTGATGTTTTATCGGATGCGGCGCAAAGACGGCGGTGCCGATAGCTACAGCAAAGGCGTGCTGGTCGGCGCCGACGGTCAGTCGCGGCCATTGAGCCAAGCCGAGATCGAGTTGCAGCCGCTCGGCCAGTGGCGCAGTCCCGCTTCCGGGGATCGGTATCCCGCCGGTTGGCGGTTGCGGTTGCCCGCCGAAAATCTGGAGTTGACCGTCACCCCGAAACTGGCCGAC
This sequence comes from Candidatus Competibacteraceae bacterium, assembly GCA_016790045.1. Taxonomy (GTDB): domain Bacteria; phylum Pseudomonadota; class Gammaproteobacteria; order Competibacterales; family Competibacteraceae; genus Competibacter_A. Next base: position 24,537 of record JAEUPW010000169.1, on the reverse strand, counting down.
CAAGAATTGCGCTTGACGGTGCGCTATTGGGAAGGAGCCGTCACCGTGAGCGGGCGATCGGGGGATCAACCGATCAGCGGTCAAGGCTATTTGGAAATGACCCGCTACGAAACGCCGATCAGGCCTTGAGGCGTCGCTGCCGCCGCGCCTCGAACAGAAAAATCCCCGCCGCCACCGAGACGTTCAAACTCTCGACGCCGTTCTCCGCCAGCGGAATCCGCGCCAGCCGGTCGCAACTCTCGCGGGTTAGCCGCCGCAGACCTTTTTCTTCCGCCCCCAGGACGATGGCGGTTGGCGCGGTCAAATCGGTCTCGTAGAGCGAGCGCTCGGCCTCGCCCGCCGCCCCGATCAGCCAAATGCCCCTATCCCGCAAATTCCGCAGCGTTCGCGCCAAGTTGGTCACCGGCACGAACGGCACGCTATCCGCCGCGCCGCACGCCACCTTGCGCACCGTCGCGTTCAAACCGGCCGCGCGGTCCAGGGGCGCGATCACGGCGTGAACGCCCGCCGCCGCCGCCGAGCGCAAACAGGCGCCGAGATTGTGCGGGTCCTGCACGCCGTCCAACACCAGCAACAAGGCCGGTTCGGTCAACGCCGCCAACACTTCCGCCAAATCGCCCTCGGCGAGCGCCGGCCGCGCCGCCGCCACCCGAGCGATCACGCCCTGATGGCGCGCGCCGCCGCTCAAGCGATCCAGTTCCGCCCGCTCGGCCTCATGCGTCGGCACGCCGCGCTGCCCCGCTTCGGCCAGCAACGTCTGCATTCGCGAATCCCGGCGCTGGCGCTCGACCCAGAGCCCGCGGATTGAGTCGGGTTCGTATTTCAAGGCCGCCGCCACGGCGTGAAGGCCGTGGATCAAGTTTTCGGCCACCGCCTTCAGCTCTTTTTCCGCGGCCCGCGCGGGCCGCGAGGTCCGCGAACGCGACGGCTCTCGTCGCGGCGCTCGGTTTCGACCAGCTCGAAATCGATCTTGCGTTCGTCCAAATCCACCCGAACCACCCGCACCTGCAAGCTGTCGCCCAAGCGGTAGATTTGCCCCGAGCGCTCGCCGCGCAACCGGTGCCCGACCGGATCGAATTGGTAGTAATCGTTGCGCAAGGCCGTCACGTGCACCAAACCTTCGACGTAAACCCCGCTCAGCTCCACGAACAAGCCGAAGCCGGTCACGCCGGTGATGACGCCGCCGTAGACCTGGCCGATCTTGTCCAGCATGAACTCGCATTTCAGCCATTCGACCGCATCGCGCACCGCCTCGTCGGCCCGTCGCTCGGTCATCGAGCAATGCTCGCCCAAGCCGATCAAATCGGCGTGGCTGTACGGAAAATCGGCCGCCTTGCCGCCGTTGAGCAAATGGCGGATGGCGCGGTGCACCTGCAAATCGGGATAGCGGCGGATCGGCGAGGTAAAGTGGGCATAAGCCTCCAAGGCCAACCCGAAATGTCCCGCGTTGGCGGGGCTGTAAGTCGCTTGCGCCAGCGAACGCAGCATGACCGTCTGGATCAAGTGCGCGTCGGGGCGGTCGCGGACCCGTTCCAGCACGCGGGTATAATCGCGCGGCGTCGGCTTCTCGCCCCCGCTCAAACCCAGGCCCAGCTCGCCCAAAAACGCCCGCAGTTTGTTCAGCCGATCCTCGGACGGCCCGTCGTGAATCCGGTAAAGCCCCGGCAGCTTGTTGCGCTGCAAAAATCGCGCGGCCGCCACGTTTGCGGCGATCATGCATTCTTCGATCAGGCGATGGGCGTCGTTGCGCTCGGTCGGCATGATCCGCTCGATTTTGCGATCCGCGCCGTATTCGATCACGGTTTCCTGGGTGTCGAAATCCATCGCGCCGCGCTGCTCCCGCGCCGCCCGCAACACCTGATACAGCTCCTGCAACCGGTCCAGGTGCGGGACCAGCGCGGCGTATTCCTTGCGCACGCGAGGATCGCGCTCGGCGACGATGGCGGCCGCGGTGTCGTAAGTCAACCGGGCGTGAGAGCGCATCACCGCCTCGGCGAACCGCGAGCGGATGAGGCGGCCCTCGGCGTTGAAAGTCATCTCGCAGACCATGCACAGCCGATCCACTGCGGGATTGAGCGAGCACAGGCCATTGGACAGCGCTTCCGGCAACATCGGGATGGCCCGATCCGGGAAATACACCGAATTGCCGCGCTTGCGCGCTTCCTGATCCAGCGCCGCGCCCGGCCTCACGTACCAGGACACGTCGGCGATGGCGACCAGCAGCCGCCAGTTCGCGCCGCGCCGCTCGCAGTACACCGCATCGTCGAAATCGCGGGCGGTGATGCCATCGATGGTCACCAGCGGCGTTCCCCGCAAATCCCAGCGGCCTTGCTTGGCGTCCTCCGGCACCGTCTCGCCGTAACGGCCGACCTCTTCTAAAACGGTTTCCGGCCAGTCCACCGGAATGCCGTGACTGGCGATGGCGATCCGCACCTCCATGCCCGGCGCCATGTGCTCGCCCAGCACTTCCTTGACCCGGCCGAGCGGGCGGCTTTGCGAGCTGGGCTGCTCGATCAGTTCGGCGATGACGATCTGGCCGGCGCGGGCTTCGCCGCGCCCGTCCGCCGCCACCATGATGTCCTGGTTGATCCGCTTGTTGTCGGGGATGATGAAACAGGCGCCCCGCTCCTCGCAAAAGCGCCCGACCACGGTCACGGTGTTGCGCTCCAGCACCTCCACCACCGCGCCCTCGCGCCGGCCCCGATAATCCACGCCGATCACCCGCGCCACCGCGCGGTCGCCGTGCAGCATCTTGCGCATCTGGCGGGGCGAGAGGAACAGGCTGTCGCCGCCTTCGTCGGGGATCAGGAAACCGTGGCCTTCGGGATGGCCGATGACCCGGCCGGGCACCAGATTCATCTTGGCGACCGACCCGTAGCCTTCGCGGCGGTTGCGGATCAACTGCCCGTCCCGCTCCATCGCCCGCAGCCGCCGCGCCAGCGCTTCGATTTCCGCGCTGTCGTCGATGCCCCAGTCGGCGCACAGCTCGCCCAGGGTCAAGGGCATCCCCCGCTCTTCCAGATAATGGAGAATAAATTCCCGGCTGGGCGAAGGGTGGCCGTATTTTTCTTGTTCGCGGCTCAGATGGGGATCCATCCGCCGCCAGGCAGCTTGTTTTTTTCGGGTCATATCGTGCTTTGTAGAGTCGCGACCGCATCGAGCGGAAGAATTGACAGGGGGGGAGGCAATCCGTATAGTGGCGCTCCCGTCGCCGCAACCGGCGCGACGGATCAGGCCGAAGTGGCGGAATTGGTAGACGCGCTAGGTTCAGGTCTTAGTTGGGGTAACCCAGTGGAGGTTCAAGTCCTCTCTTCGGCACCAAATTTTAAAGAAGGCCCGGCCAGCGCCGGGCCTTTTGCTTTGCGGGTCTCACGCCGCGAACGGATCTCGCAACACGATGGTGTCGGCCCGATCCGGCCCGGTGGAAATGAGGGCGATCGGCTTCTCGGTCAGCTCTTCCAAGCGTCGCAGATAGGCCAGGGCATTGGCCGGCAACTCGTCGTGGCGCCGCATCCCCGCCGTGGGCTGCCGCCAGCCCGGCAACTCCTCGTAAATCGGCTGGCAAGCCGCCAGCGCTTCCGCGCCCGAGGGCGCGTGATCGAGCCGCTCGGAGCCGCGCCGGTAAGCGACGCACACCTTGATCCGTTCCAGCCCGTCCAGCACATCCAGCTTGGTGACGCACAAGCCCGACACGCTATTGTTCAATAGCGAACGCCGCAACACCGCCGCGTCGAACCAGCCGCAGCGCCGGCGGCGGCCGGTGGTCGAGCCGAATTCGCGGCCGCGCTCGGCCAGATAATCGCCGGTCGCGTCGGACAGCTCGGTCGGAAACGGCCCGCCCCCGACGCGGGTCGTGTAAGCCTTGGTGATGCCCAGCACGTAATCCAGGTAGCGCGGCCCCAGGCCGGTGCCGGTCGCGGCCCCTCCCGCCGTGGTGTTGGAGGACGTCACGTAAGGATAGGTGCCGTGGTCGATATCCAGCATCGCCCCTTGGGCGCCTTCGAACAGCACGTTGCCGCCGCGCCGGACGTGACCGTCCAGCAAGACCGCGACATCCGCCACCAGCGGGCGCAGGCGCTCGGCCATCGCCAGGGTTTCCGCCAGCGTTCGCGGGTAATCGACCGGCTCGGTTTGAAAATAGTGGCGCAACGCGAAATTGTGATAGTCCATGACCTCGTTCAGCTTGGCGGCGAATCGCGCCTGATCGAAGAGATCATCCAGCCGGAGCGCCCGCCGCGCCGCTTTGTCCTCGTAGGCCGGACCGATGCCGCGACCGGTGGTGCCGATGGCCTGAGCGCCGCGTTTCTTCTCGCGCGCCTGATCCAGCGCCACGTGGTAGGGCAAAATCAGCGGGCAGGACTCGCTGAGCCGCAACCGCTCCCGCACCGCCACGCCGCGACGTTCGAGCCGGTCGATCTCGCCCAACAGCGCCTCGGGCGACAGCACCACACCGTTGCCGATCAGACAGTCCACGCCAGCGCGCAGGATGCCGGAGGGAATCAGGTGCAAGACGGTTTTCTCGCCGTCGATGACCAGGGTGTGGCCCGCGTTGTGACCGCCTTGAAAACGCACCACCGCCGCCGCGTTCTCGGTGAGCAGATCGACCACTTTGCCCTTGCCCTCGTCGCCCCATTGCGCGCCGATGACGACCACGTTCTTGCCCATGTCCGCTCCCGAGAGTGGCTTGATTATTTTATTCCGCCTGCGCGCGGCAGCCGTTATCCGCCGCGTCCACGATCCAATCGCCGCCGCGCCGCGCCAGCACCCGGTCGCACCCCAAATTGCGGGGCGTTTCCGCCGCGCCGGGCAAGGCTCGCACCACTCGCTCGCCGCGATCTCTGAGCGCTCGCACCTGGCGCTCCAGCGCCGGATCGTCCAGCGCCGGCGCATAAATGCCCTTGGCGGAGCCCTCCGGCGCCGGCGTCAACGCCAGCAGAGTCGCCAGATCGGCGCTGAAACCGGTCGCCGGCCGCGCCCGCCCAAAGACTTGGCCGATCTCGTCGTAGCGGCCGCCCTGGGCGATCGCCTGGCCCTGCCCCGGCAGATAGGTCGAAAACACGACGCCAGTATGGTAGCGATAGCCGCGCAGTTCGGCCAAATCGATATGCACCGGCAGCGCCGGCCAGTCGCGTCGCAGCGCCGAGACCAGGCGCCGCAGCGTCTCCAGCGCTTCGCCGATCACTGCCCCGTGGCCGGCCAACACCGCTTCCGCCTCATCCAGCACGCCCGCACCGCCGTTTAACGCCGCCAGTCGCAACAGCAGGCGGTCATGGGGCGGAGCGAGCCCCCAGCCGGCCAAGCGCTCGCGGATTTCGGGCAGCGCCTTGCGTTGCAGCGCCTCGAACAGCACGCTTTCCCGCCCGCGATCCAGGCCGGCTTGCCGGACCAGTTCGCGGAAGATCGCGACATGCCCCAAATCCAGATGAACGTCATCGATCCGGGCCGCCGCCAGCGTCTCCAGCATCAGGTTCAGCACTTCCAGATCGCTTTCGTGGCCGCGATGCCCGTACAGCTCGACGCCCGCCTGATAGGGGCTGCGCGAGCCGCCGAAGCCGTCGCCGCGGGTGCGCAGCACCGTGCCCATGTAGCACAGTCGAACCGGCCCCTCGCGCTTGAGCAAATGGGCGTCGATCCGGGCCACCTGCGGGGTCATGTCGGCGCGCACCCCCATCATCCGGCCGCTCAACTGGTCGGTCAGCTTGAAGGTTTGCAGCGCGAGATCGTTGCCGGTCCCGGTCAACAGCGATTCCAGAAATTCGATCAGCGGCGGGACGACCAATTCGTAGCCCCAGCCGGAATACAAATCCACCAGCGTGCGCCGCAAGCGTTCCAGGCGGCCGGCGGCCGGCGGCAAAATTTCCTCGATCCCTTCGGGCAGCAACCAGCGATCTTCAGGGGTCATGGCGAATCGAAGATGCGGTGGGGGGCAGCATGCGCGGGGCCTCAGCGAAAAAAATACAGCACCGCCAAACCCAGGCCCATGCTGCCCAAGCCGGTCAACCGCAGCAGCCGGTCGTCCAACTGCGCGATCCGCAACCAGGCCTGACGCGAAGCGCGCGGGCTGAGAAACGGCATTATCCCCTCGAAAACCATCATCAAGCCGAATGCCGCCAGCATTTCATTCCACATGACGGCGAGCGCCGGGCGCCGGGCGGACGCGGCATTCTCCGCACCCCGAACCCATCATTGCGCCTTGTTGAAGTAGCGGAATAGCTGCGAATCGGGCTTGAGCACCAGCACGTCGTCCCGGCCGGAAAAACTCTGCCGGTAGGCCGCCAGACTGCGATGGAAACCGTAGAAATCCTCGTCCTTGCCATAAGCGCGCGCGTAGATTTCCGTCGCCAGCGCGTCGCCCTCGCCGCGCTGGCGCTCGGCGTCGCGATAGGCTTCAGCCAGCAGCACGGTGCTCTGGCGGTCGGCGTCGGCGCGGATGCGCTCGGCGGCCTCGCCGCCGCGCGAGCGAAAATCCTTGGCCACCCGCAACCGCTCGGCTTTCATCCGGCTGAACACGGAATTGCTGACATCGGGCGGCAAATCGATGCGCTTGATCCGCACGTCCACCGAGGCGATGCCCAAATAGGTGGCCTGCTCCTTGAGCAAGCGCCCCAGCGTTTCCATGATCTGATCGCGGTCGCCGGAAACCACTTCCTGGATGGTGCGCTTGCTGAACTCGCTGCGCAGGCCGTCTTTGACGATCTGGTCGAGGCGGACGTTGGCCTGGGTCGGATCGCCGCCCACGGTGGTGTAGAACAGCCGCACGTCTTCGATTCGCCACATGGCGAAGGAATCGACGATGACGTTTTTCTTTTCGGCGGTCAGGAACCGTTCCGGTTCGGTGTCCAAAGTCTGCAAGCGGCGGTCGAACTTGCGCACGTTGTTGATCAGCGGCCATTTCCAGTGCAAGCCCGGCTTGTAGTTCGCCTGCACGATCTCGCCTAGCTGAAAACGGATGGCGGTTTGAGTTTCGTGCACGGTAAAGAGCGACATGACTAACAGCACCGCCACAGCGCCCAAAACGCCCAGCACGACGTTACGAGATTGCGACATCAGCGCACCTCCCGGCTACGGTTGAGATCGCGCAAGCGCGTGGCCGTCGACCCGCCCTCCACCGAGGGCGGCGAGGGCGAGGCATCGGCCGCCGGGCCGTTGGCGGCCGGCGTTGCAGCGGGGGCCGCTTCCCCGCTTTTAAGCAGGCGATCCAACGGCAAATACAGCAGGTTATTGGTTCCCTGCGCGTCCAGCAACACCTTGCTGGTGCGCGACAGAACCGTCTCCAGGGTTTCCAGATACAGGCGTTCGCGAGTCACCGCCGGAGCTTTCTGATAAGCCGCGAGCAACTGCTCGAAGCGGCTGGCTTCGCCCTGGGCCTGCGCGATGACCTGCTCCTTGTAGGCCGAGGCTTCCTGCAAGCGCCGCGCCGCCTGTCCGCGCGCTCTGGGAATGATTTCGTTGGAATAAGCTTCGGCCTCGTTTTTCAGCCGCTGTTCGTCCTCGCGCGCCTTGATCGCGTCCGCGAAAGCGTCTTGCACCTCATCCGGCGGCTGCGCGTCTTGCAGCACCACGGTGATGATTTGCAAGCCGATGCCTTTGCTGCTGTCGCCCGCGCTCTGCAAGTCGGCGGTTTTGTCGCCTTGCGGCGCGCTTTTGATCAGCGGCGGTTCGGTCGCCTTTTTCGGTGCCTCGCCTTCTCCGGCCAATTGCAGCGCGCCGGGCGGATAGTTGTCGAGCACCCGCTGGCTCAAGGATTTGATGTCGGCCACGATATCGCTGCGGCCTTCGGTCAACACGAAGTCCATGGTGCTTTTGCCGATGGTTTCGCGCGCGGCGCTTTCCACGACATGCACCAGCACGCTTTCCGGATCGAGCACGTTGAACAGATAAGCGCGGGGGTCCTTGATCTGGTACTGCACCGCCAAACGCACGTCCACGATGTTCTCGTCCTGAGTCAGCATCAGCGCTTCCTTCGGCACCGAGCGCACGCCCGGCTGCTGGCGGTTGCCGCCGCCGCCAGAGCGGTAGCCGATCTCCCGGAAACGGCGCTGCTCGATATTCACGATCTCGACCCGGTCGATCGGGAAAATCCGCAAATGCGGGCCGGGCAGCGTGGTTTTCAGATATTGGCCAAAGCGCAGCACCACGCCGCGCGTGCCCTCGTCCACGATGTAGATGCTGGCGATCAACCACCCGATGACCGCGATCAGGCCGACGATCAGGCCGATGCCGGCCAAGCCGGAGCCGCCGGAGCCCGGCGAGTCCGGGCGGCCGCCACCGCCGTTGCCGCGCCGGCCGCCCCACAAAGCGCCGAACTTGGCCGACAGCTTGCGGATCACCTCGTCGAGATCGGGCGGTCCCTGATCGCGGCCGCCCCCGCTCCAGGGATCGCGGTTGCCGCCTCCCGGTTCATTCCAGGCCATGTCGTACCCCAGACTGAGTCTTTTGGATTTCGAATCCTGTTCACGCCGTCGGGCTTTCAAAGCCCGAACGCACCCATTCGGTGCGCAAGCCGTAACGGCGGTACAAGAGCTCCACGTTGCCGCGCGAAGTGCGCGCTTCGATCAACCATTCGCCCGCCGGGCCGTTCTGCTCGGCCACGACCGCTCCCCAACTGAACAGGCGAGCCCGCAAGCGCGAGGCCGAGGGCGGCAAACACAGCCAGCCGTGCAGGGCGTCGCCGCGCAAGCGCTCCGCCACCGCCGCCGCCAGCAAGTCCAGCCCCGCGCCGGTCGCCGCCGACAGCCAGACCGCCCGCGCCCGGCCTTCGCCGTCTCGCTCCAGGCGCGCGGGCTCCGCCGTCAAATCGATTTTGTTGAAGACCTGCAACCGGGGCACCGACAGCGCCCCGATTTCTCCCAACACCGTTTCGACCTGGTCGATCACGGCGTTGCGGTCGGGGTGGCTGGCGTCGATGACGTGCAGCAGCAGGCCGGCTTCACACGTCTCTTGCAAGGTCGAGCGAAACGCCGCCACCAGCTCGTGCGGCAAATGGTTGATAAAACCGACCGTGTCGGCCAGCACCGCCGGTTCCGCGCCTGGCAGCTCCAGCCGGCGCAGGGTCGGGTCCAGCGTGGCGAACAGTTGGTCGGCGGCGTAGACCTCGGCGCGGGTCAGGGCGTTGAACAGGGTGGATTTGCCGGCGTTGGTATAACCGACCACCGACACGGTCGGCAGATCGGCCTTGCGGCGCGCCCGCCGACCCTGTTCGCGCTGGCGTTCGACCCGCTCCAGCCGCAGACGGATCTGGCGGATGCGGTCGGCCAGCAACCGGCGGTCGGTTTCGAGCTGGGTTTCGCCCGGCCCGCGCATTCCGATGCCGCCGCGCTGGCGCTCCAGGTGGGTCCAGCCGCGCACCAGCCGGGTCGACCAGTGGCGCAGTTGCGCCAGCTCGACTTGCAGCTTGCCCTCGAAACTGCGCGCCCGCTGCGCGAAAATGTCCAGGATCAGGCCGGTGCGATCCACCACCCGGCATTGCAGAAAGGCTTCCAGATTGCGCTCCTGGCCGGGGCTCAAGGCGTGATCGAAAATCGCCAGTTCCGCCCCGTGCCGCTGGATCGCCGCGCGAATTTCCTCGGCCTTGCCGCTGCCGACGAACCAGCGGGGATCGGGAGCTTGTCGGCGCCCGGTGATCAGAGCCACGCGCTCCGCGCCCGCCGATGCCGCCAGCGCCTGGAATTCGCCCAGATCCTGTTCGCCTTCCAGGCCATCTAACAGCAAATGCACCAAAACGGCGCGTTCACCGCCGCGCGGACGCTCGAACAAACCGCCTCCCTTGACCGTGGTCGAATCGATCAGGCTTGTTCGTTGCCAATGCCGTTCTCGTCGGTCGCCAAATTCAAGCGGACGTTTCGCGCCGGCACGACCGTGGAAATAGCGTGCTTGTAGATCATCTGGCTGACGCTGTTTTTGAGCAAAACCACAAATTGGTCGAAGGATTCGATCTGCCCTTGCAGCTTGATCCCGTTGACCAGATAAACCGAAACCGGAATCCGTTCTTTGCGCAACGCATTCAAGAAAGGCTCTTGCAGGGAATGACCTTTTGCCATTATGACTCTCCCTTGTTGTTATGGGCCTATAGAAGGCGCATCGAAATACAAACCCAAGTATTTCTTCAAAAATTTAAAAAGCGGCACATCATCCGCGCGATGGCGCACGCCTCCCCAGGACGATCCGCCGCAGGGCCGGACTTTCACCTTTCCATGATGGGTTACCCGTGGAATGAGTTGAAAGGTCGCGCGAACCGCCTCGGGGAGCACCGGCTCGAACCGCCGTCCATCAAGCCGTCATTTTAACACAAGCGCCCGATGACTTTAGAGAAAAAGCCATCTTCGCGAAATCGGGCGAGCGCCCGATCCAACAACCGGCCATCGGCGCTATCGAGCCAGGTCGCACCGGTTTCGGCGCGCAGCCACGTCAACTGCCGTTTGGCGAATTGGCGGGTCGCCGCGATCCCCCGATCCATCATGCGTGCATAATCCAGGCCACCTTCCAAATAGGTCCACACCTGCCGGTAACCGACCGCGCGCATCGAAGCCTTGCCCAAATCCAGATCGCCGCGCGCCCGCAAGCGCTCGACTTCGGCGACGAAACCCCGCTCCAGCATGAGCCGAAAGCGCCGTTCGATCCGCTGGTGCAACACCTGACGTTCCGCGGGCGCAACGATCAGTTTCATCGGCCTGAACGGCAATAGTTCGGTGCGCGAAGCGGCGCAAAGTTCCGTCAGCGACCGGCCGGAAAGCTCGCACACCTCCAGCGCCCGTTGCACCCGCTGCGGATCGCGCGGGTGGATGCGCGCCGCCGCCGCCGGATCGAGCCGCGCCAGCCGGGCGTGCAGGCTCGCGCCGCCCTGTTCGGCCCATTCGGCCGCCAAACGAGCCCGGACGCGCGCGTCGGCGGGCGGCAGTTCGGCCAAGCCCCGCTCCAGCGCCCGGAAATACAGCATGGTCCCGCCCACCAGCAAGGGGAGCTTGCCCTGCGCCTGAACGTCGGCGATCTCGCGCAGCGCATCGCCTCGGAAACGGCCGGCCGAATAGGCCTCGGCCGGATCGAGAATATCCACCAGGCGATGGGGAACCGCGAGGCGAAGCGCCCGATCCGGCTTGGCGGTACCTATATCCATCTCCCGATAAACCAGCGCTGAATCGACGCTGATGATCGCGAACGGCCACCGTCGGGCCAATTCGACCGCCAGATCGGTCTTGCCGGCGGCGGTCGGCCCCATCAGCCAGACGATGGCGGGTCGTGAATCTGCGGCTTCCGGGGCCGACATGCGCCGTTATCGCCCCCGCCGGAACAGCCGGTCCAATTCGTCGAGGCTCAACTGGATCCAAGTGGGCCGGCCGTGGTTGCACTGGCCGCCGCGCTCCGTGCGCTCCATGGCGCGCAGCAGCGCGTTCATTTCCACCAAATTGAGCGAGCGGTTGGCGTGAATCGCGCCGTGGCAGGCCAGGCTCGAAAGCAGCGCCAAAACCGCCGTTTCCGAGCGGTCGGTCGAATCGTACGCCGCCAGATCGGCCAGCATGTCGCGCACTAAGCCGCCGATGTCCGAACCGGCCAGCAACGCCGGAATCTGGCGCACCGCCAAACTTTCCGGGCCCAGCGGCTCGACCGTCAGCCCGGCTTGCGCGAACAGAGCACCGTGCTCCTCGACCAGTTGCCGCTCGCGCGGGCTGACCGCCAGCGTCACCGGCACCAGCAGCGCCTGGGTTTCGAGCGCGCGCGCGGCCAGCGCGGTTTTGAGCCGCTCGTACAGGATGCGCTCGTGCGCGGCGTGCATGTCGACCACGATCAAGCCTTCGGCGTTCTCGGCCAAAACGTAACAGCCGTGCACCTGCCCCAGGGCGTAACCCAAGGGCGGGCGCTCGGGCGCGGCCGGCGGCTCGGCTTGGTCCTCATCGGGGTCCGGCGAGGGCGGATGCAGGCGACCGTAGTTTTCGAAGCGTTCCCGAATTTCGAGCGGCAACGGCCGCTGGTGGGAATAGAGCCGGCCAGGGTCGCTTCCACCCGCTCCGAAGCCGCCGGGCCACAACCGTTCGCCGGCGTGCGGCAACGGCGGCGCTTCGCCGGGCCGCGCCTCAGCCAACGCGGCCTGCACCGATCGGCGCACGGTTTCGTGGATCATGGCGGATTCGCGAAACCGGATCTCGTATTTGGCGGGATGGGCGTTCACATCGACCGACGCCGGATCGAGTTCCAGCGCCAGGATGACGGCGGGATGGCGGTCTTGGTACAGCACGTCCCGATAGGCTTGCCGGACGGCGTGCGCGAGGGTGCGGTCGCGCACCGGCCGACCGTTGACGAAAAAATATTGCATGTCCGGTTGCGCGCGGGCGACGGACGGCGAACCCAGCCAACCGCGCAAGCGCAAACCCGCCGCATCCCGGTCGAGGCGCAGGCTGGCGGCGGCGAATTCGGGACCGCATAGCGCCGCGACCCGCTGGGCTTGGGCGATGGGCTCGATGGCCGGCTCCAGATTGAACGCCGCCCGCTGGTTGTGCCACAAGCTAAAGCCGACCGTAAAACGGCTCAGCGCCAGCCGGCGAACGACCTCCTCGATGTGGCCGAACTCGGTGCGCTCCCCGCGCAGAAACTTGCGGCGGGCCGGCACGTTGAAAAACAAATCGCGCGCCTCGACCGTGGTGCCCACCGGATGCGAGGTCGGGACCGGTTCGGCCAGGGCGTCGCCGCCATCGCCGCTCACCCGCCAGCCGTCGGCGGCGCCGGCGATCCGCGAGCTCAGCGTCAGGCGCGCCACGGCGGCGATGCTGGGCAAGGCCTCGCCGCGAAAGCCCAGGCTGGCGACGTGCTGGAGATCGTCGAAGCTGCCGATTTTGCTGGTGGCGTGACGCAACAGCGCCAGCGCCAGATCGTCGGGATGGATGCCGCCGCCGTCGTCGCGGACCCGGATCAGGCGGACGCCGCCCTGCTCGATATCGATCCGGACCCGGGATGCGCCTGCGTCCAGGCTGTTTTCCAGCAATTCCTTGACGATGGAGGCCGGCCGCTCGACCACCTCGCCCGCCGCGATCTGGCCGATCAGTTGCGGCGGCAGCCGACGGATGCGCGCGTTCACGGTTCAGACACCTTGGCGCAGGGAAAACCGGCGCGCCCGGCGCCATCCTCGGATCGCACCCGGCACCGGATTATTTGATGGTCCGCTGCAAAGCGTCCAAAACCTGCCGTGCGCCGGCCGAGCGGTCGGGTTGATCGGCGCTGTCGCGCACCACCACCACGGTCTGGCCGGACTGGCCGGCCAAGCGCACCCGGTAGCGCGTTCCCGCCGGCGGCGCATCCGGCTTCCCGCGCCAGAACGCCATTTTGGACAGCCACCCCTTATCGCCCGATTTTTGATTCTCCAGTTCCGGATCGCGGTATTCGACCACGTACAAGCCCTGGCCGCGGTTCTGTTCCTCCACCGCGTAGCTGCTGCTATCCAGCGCCAGCCCGACCAAGCGCCAGGCCCGCGAATAGTCCTCGCCGACGATCAACTGGGTTTCGCCGCCCTGTTCGTTCAGCCGCACGCGCGGTCCGGCCGCCGGGCCCGCCTTGGCCTGTTCGACCTCGGCGCGTTTTTCCGAGGCCCCCAGATACACCGTCAGGCGCTTGAGCATTTCGGCTTCGAGCTCCGGGTCGGAGGGCCGCCGCTGCCAGATATAGGTGCTGCTGGTGCTGGCGCCGCCGCCGCCGGCCGCCACCTCCTCCACGCCGGAGTGGCTCAAATACACTTCGGTGGAACCGCCGTCGGCGGCGCGTTCCAGCCGCACCCGGAAGCGGTCGCGGGTCGGCGCGGAATAGAGAATATCCAAATAGCGCTTCAAAACGGCGCGAACGCCATCTTGCGGGATGTCGGCGCGGTTCTCCACCCAATCGGTTTCCATGATGCCGATGGTGGGATCGTCGCGCTTCAAGGCGAAGCCGTTGCTGGTCCAGAATTCCCGCACCCTGGGCCAGACTTGATCGGCCGGAGCCGAGATCACCAGCCAACGCTGGTTGCCGGCCTGTTCCAGGCGGATGCCGGTTTGCGCGGGCAACACCGCTTCGGCCGCGCGCGCCTGCGGCTGCCGCGCCGTTCCGCCCCGCTCGCTGGCGTAAGCGGACAGCGAGGCCGATCCGGCCGGGTTGAGCTCCGGGACCACCAAGGTGTCGTCGATGGTGGACGCGGTCAGATCCGGCGGCACCTCCAGCGGTTGCGACAGCGTGCTCTTGCGGTAATCGGGCCGCCGGTCCGGCAGCAAGGTGTCGAATTTGGTGGAGCAGCCGGCGAGCGCCGCCAGCGCGGCGGCGGCCAGCACGGCGTCCCGAAACAACGAAATAAACCGCGTAGTCATAATGTTATCAGATCACTCCGGCCTGTTGCATCGCCGCCCGCACCGCCGGCTGGAACGATTTCGACAGCGGGGTCAGGGGCAAACGGATGCCCGGTGGAATCAGGCCCAATTGATTGACCGCCCACTTCACCGGAATGGGATTGGATTCGAGAAACAGCGCTTTATGCAGCCCGACCAAGCGGCCGTCGATTTCCGCGAGGCGGGCGCGGTCGCCCGCCAGGGCGGCGTCGCTCAACTCGCGCATGGCGCGCGGCGCGACGTTGGCCGTGACCGAAATCACCCCCTTCGCGCCCGCGAGCATCGCGGCGGCAGCCATGCCGTCATCGCCGCTGAAAATGGCCAGCCGGTCCCCGCACCGCCGCACCAGGTCCTCGATGCGCCCCAAGGTGCTGGCTTCCTTGATGCCGACGATGTTCGGAACTCCGGCCAGGCGCTCGACCGTTTCCGGCAGCAGGTCGCAGGCGGTGCGCCCCGGCACGTTGTACAGAATGTGCGGGATCGCCACGCGCTCGGCGATCTCTTTATAATGTCGGTACAAGCCTTCTTGGGTGGGCTTGTTGTAATAGGGCGTGACCAGCAGGCAGGCGTCGGCGCCGGCGTCCCTGGCCCGGCCGCTCATGTACACCGCCTCGCTGGTCGAATTCGAGCCGGTGCCGGCGATGACCGGAACGCGCTTGGCGACCAGCTCCACCGTGCGGCGCACGAACTCGGTGTGCTCGTCAAAATCCAGCGTGGCGGACTCGCCGGTCGTCCCGACGGCGACGATGGCGCGGGTGCCGCTTTCGATGTGAAACTCCACCAACTGCGCCAGCGCCCGATAATCCAGCGCGCCATCCGATTGCATCGGCGAAACGATCGCCACCATACTGCCCCAAAACATGGTCGCACACTCTCACATCAGCTCGTGATCGCCGCATGGTACGGATACCGGACAGGCTTGACAAGCGTCGGCCGCAAGCCGGGACTGGGGCGGTTTTCACCCCGGCGCGATGCCTGTACACTGAAACTGAACATTTTTGTCTATTTGCCTCTAGGAAGCCGCGCCCGTGAAAAACCATCTCGTCGTCTCCGCCTTGGGCGAAGACCGCCCCGGTCTCGTCAACGAGCTCTCCCGCGCGATCCTGGAATGCGATTGCAGCATGGTGGACAGCCGGATGACGGTGTTGGGCGGGGAATTCGCCATCCTGCTGCTGGTCCAAGGCAACTGGAACACCCTCACCAAGCTGGAAATGCAGCTCAAGCGGCTGGAACAGGCGCTGAACATGACCATCGTGGCCAAGCGCACCGAAAGCCGCGCGCCGGCCGGGGACGTGCTGCCCTACGCGGTGGAGGTCGTGGCGGTCAACCAGCCGGGCATCGTCCACCACTTGGCCAGTTTTTTCGCCAGCCGCTCGATCAACATCGAAGATATGGTCACGCGCAGCTACAGCGCGCCGCATACCGGCACGCCGATGTTTTCGGTCAACCTGGCCATCGGCATCCCCGCCAACACTCACATCGCCATGTTGCGCGAGGAATTTCTGGATTTTTGCGACGACCTGAATTTGGATGCGGTGCTGGAACCGATCAAAGGCTAAACCGAGCATGAGCGTCCGTTTGGGGCCGCGTCTAAGGTCGCGCCCGGCGCGCGCTGCCGGCGGCCGAGGCGCTTGCCGCCACTCCGCCCTGGGCCGATGCGCCGCCGGCGCAACGTCCCGCCAGCGCCGAGCGCCGGCAGCGCGCGGGCCGATCCGGCGGTCTTTTAATCCTGTTCGCTCGCGAAAACCTCCCGGACACCCACGCATCCCGTAGCCATGGCCGAAACCACCGCCGACCTTGCAATCCCCCTGGCCGACCGCCGCCTGTTCGTGCTCGACACCAACGTGCTGATGCACGATCCCACCGCGCTGTTCCGCTTTCAGGAACACGACATCCATTTGCCGATGATGGTCCTGGAAGAATTGGATCACGCCAAAAAAGGCCTTTCGGAAGTCGCGCGCAACGTCCGCCAAGTCAGCCGGTTCCTGGACGACTTGATCGCCGGGGCCAGCAAGGAGCAAATCGATCTCGGCTTGCCGCTGCCCGGTTTGGCCGGCGCGCGGGGCAAGTCGGCCAGCGGCCGGCTATTTTTTCAAACCCGCCCGATCCGGTTGAGCGTCCCGGCCAATCTTCTGCCCGGCAACACGCCCGATCACGATATTCTCGGCATGGCCTTGAGCCTGCGTCAGGATCGTCCCGACAGCCGCGTCACCCTGGTGTCCAAGGACATCAACCTGCGGATCAAGGCCGCGATCCTCGGCCTGCACGCCGAGGACTATTACAACGATCAAACCCTCGATGACGTCAATCTGCTCTACAGCGGCGCGCGGGAACTGCCGCCGGACTTCTGGGAAAGCCACGGCAAGGAGCTGGAATCCTGGAAAGACAGCGGACGCACGTTTTATCGGGTGCGCGGCCCGGAGATCGCGAGCTGGCACCCCAATCAAGGACTGTTTCAGGCCGACGCCGAGACCGCCTACATCGTCCGCCAGTTGCGCGACGCGGAGGCGGTGATCGAAATTCTCAAGGATCACACTGCGGCCAACCATGCGGTATGGGGAATCACCGCCCGCAACCGCGAACAAAATTTCGCGCTCAACCTGCTGCTGGACCCCGCCATCGATTTCGTTTCCCTGCTGGGCGCGGCCGGCACCGGCAAGACTTTGCTGGCCCTGGCGGCCGGGTTGGCGCAAACCCTCGACGCCAAGCGCTACCGGGAAATCATCATGACTCGGGTCACGGTGCCGGTCGGCGAGGACATCGGCTTTCTGCCCGGCACCGAGGAGGAGAAAATGACGCCCTGGATGGGGGCGCTGATGGACAATCTGGAAGTGCTGGCCCCGCAAGACAGCGGCGAATGGGGCCGCGCCGCCACCGCCGACCTGTTGAGCAACAAGATCAAAATCCGTTCGCTGAACTTCATGCGCGGCCGCACTTTCCAAAGCAAATATTTGATCATCGACGAAGCGCAGAACCTGACGCCCAAGCAGATGAAAACCCTGATCACGCGCGCCGGGCCGGGCACCAAGGTGATCTGCCTGGGCAACATCGCTCAGATCGACACCCCCTACTTGTCCGAAACCACCTCGGGCCTGACCTATGTGGTGGACCGGTTCAAGGATTGGCCGCACGGCGGGCACGTGACTTTGCGGCGCGGCGAGCGGTCGCGTTTGGCGGAATTCGCCTCGGAGCACTTGTAAGATGGATGTCGACGCCCTCAATCTGGCCACGGTTTTATCGTTGGGTTGGCTGTTGTGGCTGGTGATCATGGGCGTGGGGCTCATCCTTGAGCGCCGCTCCCCCACCGCGACCTTGGCCTGGCTGCTGGCGCTGCTCTTCATGCCTTACATCGGCGCGGTGATTTATTTCCTGTTCGGGCCTCGGCGCTTGCGGCGGCGGCGGTTGCGCTACAGCCGCGCCCGAACCCGCCTGATCAAGTCCGCCCACGAGCGCTTGCGCCACGACGAAAACCCGCTGCCCGGCTTTCCCGAAACCGGCCTCGAACAGCAGCTCGCCACCCTGTTGAAACGCTCCGGCCAAAGGGTTCCGGTCGCCGCGCTCGACGTCCGCTTGCTGGAAACCGGGGACGACTGTTTCGAGGCGATCATGGCCGCCGTCGCCGGGGCCACCCATCACGTCCATCTGGAATATTACATCTGGCAACCCGACGGCATCGGCACCCGGCTGCGCGATCTTTTGATCGAAAAAGCGCGCGCCGGCGTGCAGGTGCGGCTGCTGCTGGACGCCATCGGCTCCAACAGCGTCAAGCGCGCTTTCCTGAAACCCCTGGTAGAAGCCGGCGCCTCGACCGCCTGGTTCAACCCGATCCGGCTGCCTCGCCTGGGGCCGAGCCACATGAATTTTCGGACCCATCGCAAGATCGTGGTCGCGGACGGCCGGGTCGGCTTTATCGGCGGCATCAACATCAGCGACCATCACAGCAGCTTCAGCAGCAACGAAGACGCTTGGCGCGACACCCATTTGCGGATCGACGGCGAACCGGTCCAGCGCTTGCAGTTCATTTTTCTGGAAGACTGGTATTTCGCCACCGAACAAGCGCCGTTCGAGCCGGAATTTTTCCCGCCCTTCGCCGAACAGCCGCAAAACGTCTGGTTGCATGTGGTCGAATCCGGCCCCGACGGCCATCAGGACGCCATCGCCAAGTTTTTCTTCGCCGCCATCACCGGGGCCCAGCAGCAGATTTTGCTGACCACGCCCTACTTCGTCCCGACCGAGGCGCTGACGACCGCGCTGATTACAGCCTCGCTGCGCGGGGTGGAGGTGCGGATTTTGGTGCCCAAGCGCAGCGATTCGCGTTTGGTCACCGCCGCCGCGCGGAGCTATTACGACGAATTGGTCAGCGCCGGCATCCGCATCGACGAATACGGCCCGCCGATGCTGCACGCCAAGGTTTTGGTGATCGACAAACGGATCGCGGCGGTGGGCAGCGCCAATTTCGACAACCGCAGCTTTACCTTAAATTTTGAAATCATGGCGGCGCTTTACGACACCGCCATCGCCCAAGCGCTGATCCGCACTTTCGAGGCGGATCTGAAATTGGCCAGACCGTATGTCAAACCCGGCCGGCGCGCGCCCATCGGCCAGCGCTTGTTCGAATCCGCCGCGCGGTTGCTCTCCCCGCTTTTGTAGCGACTTTCGCCAAGCGTTGCAGGTGGGCCGATAACCCACCTGCTTTAGGCGGGACTACTGGCCGTAGCGGGCCTTGGCGGCGTCCACGCACTGGCTCTTGGCGTCGCCGGAGAGCGCATCGCACTTTTCCCGGGCGACTTTGTAATCGGCTTCCCGTTTGTCTTCGGCCGCTTCCTTTCTGGCCTCCGCGCCTTGCTCGGCTCCCTTGCCGGTTTCCTTCGCGACCTCGGCGTCGGCCTTCGCTTTGGTTTCCGCCGCCTTGGCTTCTTTCACGCACACGTCTTTCTCGTTGCCGGCCTTGTCGTCGCATCGCTCCTTGGCGACCTCGTAATCGGCTTCCGCCTTGGCCAACCGCGCCTTGTAGCGGTTCTTTTCGGTGGGATCGTAGCGGGCCTCCAGCTCGGCCTTGGCGGTTTTTTCCTTGCCCTTGGCCTCGGCGACGCAGATATCTTCCGCGTTGCCCGACAGCGAGTCACACGCTTTCTTGTCGGCCTTGTAAGTCGCCTCGATCTGCTCTTCGGCGGCGCTATAGGCTTCTTTCGACATGGCTTGCGCCAAAACCTCGGCGCCGAAAACCAAGCTGGCGGCCGATGCGATCAGCGTCATACGAAGTCGGTTCATGGGTTTTCCTCCAAGCTTTTGGTGACGGGTCGGGGCATTTGCTGCCCTGCTTGTTAGGTCGGGGCAGGCCGGATCGGTTCCCGATTCGCGCGGGTCTGGGACGATTTTGCGGCGACGTTCCGATCGCGGCCGGCTAGACCGCCAAAACCGGATGCGACCGGTGGGGCCAGGATTTGAGGATGGCCTGGACCACGGTCGCCAGCGGGATGGCGAAGAAAATTCCCCAAAATCCCCACAGGCCGCCAAAGACCAGCACCGCCACGATGATGGCGATGGGGTGCAGATCCACCACCTCCGAAAACAGGATGGGCACCAGAACGTTGCCGTCCAATCCCTGCACGATCAAATAGATGCCTAGCAGCCAAAGAAACTCGGAACTCCAGCCCCACTGAAAATAAGCGACCAGCGCCACCGGAACGGTCACGACCACCGCGCCGATGTAGGGCACGATCACCGACAGACCCACCATCAGGGCCAGCAACATCGCGAATTGAAGGCCCATGTAGACGAAAGCGAGATACGTGGCGGCCCAGACGATCAAAATTTCCAGGAATTTTCCCCGGATGTAATTCCCCAGTTGCCGGTTGACCTCGCGCCACACCTGTTGCGCGAGGGCGTGGTCGTTCGGCAGAAAGTTGCGCGACCATTGCAAAATCAATTCTTTGTCTTTGAGAAAAAAGAACACCAGCAACGGCACCAGAACCAGATAGATGGTGAAGCTGATGATGCCCATCCCCGCCGCCAGCGACCAGGACAAGGCGTTCTGCCCCCAGGTCAGGATTTCGGCCCTGACCGCGCCGATCACTTCCAGCACCTGATTTTCCGAGATAAATTCCGGATAGGAAGCCGGCAAGCTGAGCAGCAGGTTTTGTCCCTTGACGATCATGCTCGGAAATTGCTGGATCAGTTGGGTCAACTGCCGCGACACCAGCGGCAACAGCCCGAACAGCAAAAACAGCACGAACGCCAGAAACAGCACGAAAACCAGGGTGACGCCCAGCAAGCGCGGAACGCGCAAGTGGGCCTGGCAAAATTGAACGATGCCCTCCAGCAGGTAAGCGATGACGATGCTCGCCAGCGCCGGCGCCAAATCCTGGCCCATGAAGATGATCACGCTGGTCCCGATGGCCAGCAGGACCGTCAAAATCACCACTTGGGGATCGTTGAAAAACCGCTGAAACCAGTCGCTGAGAATTTTCATGCCGCTTCCGATCATCTGCGCCATCGCAGTTCGAATGATGTTAGCAACAAAAACCTTCAGCGTCCTTAATGCCTCCCGCTGGCACTTGAACCCCCGCTAGCCCGCGCGGTCTATGAAAAGCTGGGGCCGGCTGCGGCCAGCGCGCCACAGTTTCCGAAGCCGCGCCCTTTCGAGGCCGCGATGCGTTTTACGCCCTCTTGGAGATTCAGCCCGATGTTCACGCCGCGTTTCCGGCGCTCAAACGGACGCTCCCGCATCGCCAAATGAGCCCGGCGCACCCGAAAGGTCGGTTTTGGGGCAGAAACCTCAAACGGGGGCGAACAAGTTGGCCAAGTTAACTTCGCACCGCGTTAAATTAATGGCTTGACCGAGGTCTAATCCGTTATTCAGACGGTGTTCAGGCAACGGACCCTATAAATAAGCTATTGATTAAATGATTTTTAAAGTCAATCCTCAAGCCAGCGCGCGCCGGTGTGAGCGACCGTGCCCACATCGCGAGCGCATCGGTCGATCAAGAATGGTCCAATAATTGCTATTATTTTCAGAGACCGTTTCGACACCGCTCAAAATCGCTCGGCGCCGGGAGCACCGCCCCTCGCGGCGCGGGTCCAACGAGCGGGCCGGCGCGCCGGCCGGCCGACGCATGGATCGATGGACAACTCGCTATCTGGTGTTGCTTTGACAAGCTCTGACCGGAAGCCACCGCCCTTCCGCGCCCTTAGAGAGGTATGACATGACACTTTTCAACCGCTATCTGTCGCGCTACGAAGAGAGCCGCGAAGAAACCCTGACCCTCCAGGACTATCTGGACCTTTGCAAGCGGGACCCCAGCGCCTTCGCCAGCGCCGCCGAACGCTTGCTCGCGGCCATCGGCGAACCCGAATTGGTGGACACCCGCAACGACTCCCGGCTCTCGCGCATCTTCCAGAACAAGGTGCTGAAGATTTATCCCGCTTTCGAAGAATTCTACGGGATGGAAGATGCGATCGAACAAATCGTGTCCTACCTCAAGCACGCCGCGCAGGGCCTGGAAGAAAAGAAGCAGATTTTGTACCTGCTCGGTCCGGTGGGCGGCGGCAAATCGTCCTTGGCCGAGCGGCTCAAGCAACTGATGGAAAAGGTGTCGTTCTACGCCATCGAGGGCTCGCCGGTGTTCGAGTCGCCGCTGGGCTTGTTCAACCCGGAAGAAGACGGCCCGATCTTGGAAGACGATTACGGCATCCCGCGCCGCTATCTGCGCCATATCATGTCGCCCTGGGCGGCCAAGCGCTTGCGCGAATACAACGGCGACATCACCAAGTTCCGGGTGGTCAAGCTGCGGCCTTCGGTGCTGCACCAGATCGCGGTGGCCAAAACCGAGCCGGGCGACGAAAACAACCAGGACATTTCCTCGCTGGTCGGCAAGGTCGACATCCGCAAGCTGGAGCATTTCGCCCAGAACGATCCGGACGCCTACAGCTTCTCCGGCGCGCTCTGCCGCGCCAACCGCGGCCTGATGGAATTCGTCGAGATGTTCAAGGCCCCGATCAAGGTGCTGCACCCGCTGCTAACCGCCACCCAGGAAGGCAACTACAACAGCACCGAGGGGCTGTCGGCCATCCCGTTCGAAGGCATCATCCTGGCCCACTCCAACGAATCGGAATGGCAGTCGTTCAAGAACAACAAAAACAATGAAGCCTTCCTGGATCGGGTTTACATCGTCAAGGTGCCGTATTGCCTGCGGGTGTCCGACGAAGTCAAGATTTACCGGAAACTGCTGACTCACAGCTCGCTGTCGGACGCCTCCTGCGCGCCCGGCACCCTGGAAATGCTGGCGCAGTTTTCGGTGCTGACCCGGATCAAGGAGCCGGAGAATTCCAGCATCTATTCCAAAATGCGGATTTACGACGGCGAAAATCTCAAAGACACCGATCCCAAGGCCAAATCGATGCAGGAGTACCGCGATTATGCCGGGGTGGACGAAGGCATGACCGGCATTTCCACCCGCTTCGCCTTCAAGATTCTGAGCCAGGTGTTCAATTTCGATCACGCGGAAGTGGCCGCCAACCCCGTGCACCTGCTCTACGTGCTGGAGCGCCAGATCGAGCGCGAGCAGTTTCAAGGCGAGATCGAGGAAAAATATCTCTCTTATTTGAAAGGTTTTCTCGCGCCGCGCTACGGCGAATTCATCGGCAAAGAATTGCAGCAAGCCTATCTGGAATCCTATTCGGAATACGGTCAGAATATCTTCGACCGCTACGTGACCTACGCCGATTTCTGGATTCAGGATCAGGAGTACCGCGACCCCGACACCGGCGAATCCTTCGACCGGGCGGCCCTGAACTCCGAGCTGGAAAAGATCGAGAAGCCGGCCGGCATCAGCAACCCCAAGGACTTCCGCAACGAGATCGTCAACTTCGTGCTGCGGGCGCGGGCCAACAACGCCGGCAAGAACCCGGCCTGGACCAGCTACGAGAAGCTGCGGGCGGTGATCGAGAAGAAGATGTTTTCGAGCACCGAAGATTTGCTGCCGGTGATCAGCTTCAACGCCAAAGCCAGCGCCGAGGAACAGAAGAAGCACGCGCAGTTCGTGGATCGGATGGTCGCCAAGGGCTACACGGCCAAGCAAGTGCGGTTGTTGTCCGATTGGTATCTGCGGGTTCGCAAGGCATCCTGACCGAGGACACCGTTCATGGCCACGCTGATCGATCGACGGTTGGACGGCAAAAACAAGAGCGCCGTCAACCGCCAGCGCTTCATCCGGCGCTTTAAAAATCAGATTAAGAAGGCCGTCACCGAGGCCATGAACGGCCGCAGCATCACCGACATCGACAACGGCGAAAAAATCAACATCCCGGCCCGCGATCTGTCCGAGCCGGTGTTCGGGCACGGGGCGGGCGGGCGGCGCGAGGCCATCCATCCCGGCAACCGGGAATTCACCAAGGGCGACCGGATCGCCCGGCCGCAAGGCGGCGCGGGCGGGGGCGCGGGCGGCGGCCAGGCCAGCAACACCGGCGAGGGCGAGGACGAGTTCGTTTTCGAGCTGTCTCGCGAGGAGTTCCTGGAACTGTTTTTCGAGGACTTGGAGCTACCCAACCTGGTCCGCACCCAACTGTCGAAGGTCAGCGAATTCAAATCGGTGCGGGCCGGTTTCACCAGCGCTGGCGCGCCGGTCAACATCGACGTGGTGCGCTCGCTGAAAGGCGCGCTGGCGCGGCGGATGGCGCTCGCCGCTCCCTACACCCGGCGCTTGCGCGAAGCCGAGGAGGAACTGAAGCAACTGCTGGCCGACCCGCCGGTGGACGAGCTTCGCGCCCGAGCCTTGGTCGAAGAGATCGAGCGGCTGCGGGCGCGGGCGCGGGCGGTGCCGTTCATCGACACCTTCGATCTGCGCTACGTCAACCGCGTGTTGCAGCCCCAGCCGACCACCCAGGCGGTCATGTTTTGCCTGATGGACGTTTCCGGGTCGATGGACCGGGCGCGCAAGGATTTGGCCAAGCGCTTCTTCACGTTGCTTTATCTGTTCTTGAAACGCAATTACGAGCGCATCGAGGTGGTGTTTATCCGCCATCACACCATCGCCAAGGAGGTGGACGAGCAGGAATTCTTCTATTCGCGGGAAACCGGCGGCACCGTGGTCTCCAGCGCGCTCACCCTGATGAGCGACATCGTCCGCGCCCGCTATCCGCTGTCGAGCTGGAACATCTACGCGGCGCAAGCCTCGGACGGCGACAACTGGCACCACGA
>JAEUPW010000152.1 GCA_016790045.1 Candidatus Competibacteraceae bacterium | reverse complement strand
GCGTCAGGGTATTGCGGCCCCACCCCAGCAAGCGGGCGGCGTCCTGGCGGTGGCCGCCGGTCTGTTCCAGCGCCGCCCGGATCAGCACCCGCTCAAAGCTGGGCAAGGCCCGATCCAGCAAATTCCGCCCGCCGCGCGCCAAGTTTTGACTGGCCCACGAGCGCAACGCCGCTTCCCAGTCCGGTCCGCCGTTTTCGGTCGCCGGCTCCCGTTCCCGCAACTCCGAGGGCAAATCGTCCACATGAATTTCCCGGCCGGAAGCCATCACCGTCAGCCAGCGGCAAAGATTCTCCAATTGGCGGACGTTGCCCGGCCAGTCCAGACGGCTGAGATACGATTCGGTTTCCGGTCTCAACAGCTTGGATTCGACCCCCAAATCCCGCGCCGCCTGACCGAGAAAATGCCGGGTCAGCAGCGGGATGTCTTCGCGGCGCTTGCCGAGCGACGGCAACTGAATGCGGATCACGTTCAAGCGGTGGTAAAGGTCTTCGCGAAACAGGCCATCGCGCACCCGCTGTTCCATGTTCTGATGGGTGGCGGCGATCACCCGCACATCCACTCGGGTCGGGGTGTGGCCGCCCACCCGATAAAATTCGCCTTCGGCCAACACCCGCAGCAACCGGGTCTGCAACTCGGCCGGCATGTCGCCGATCTCGTCCAAAAACAGGGTCCCGCCGTCGGCTTGCTCGAACCGTCCCTGCCGCGAGGCTTGCGCGCCGGTAAATGCCCCGCGCTCGTGGCCGAACAGTTCGGATTCCAGCAAATCGCGCGGGATGGCGGCGGTGTTGATGGCGATGAACGGATAATCGGCGCGCGGGCTGTGCCGGTGCAGGGCGCGGGCCACCAGCTCCTTGCCGGTTCCGGATTCGCCGGTGATCAACACCGTGATGTTGGAGCGCGACAGCCGGCCGATGGCGCGGAACACCTCCTGCATCGCCGGCGCTTCGCCGATGATGTCCGGAAGCGCTTCGGCCGCTTCATCCGGCCCGGTGCGTTCGCGGTGGGTCAGACAGGCGCGGCGGACCAAGGCCACCGCCTCGTCCACGTCGAAGGGCTTGGGCAGATAATCGAACGCGCCGCCCTGATAGGCGGACACGGCGCTGTCGAGATCCGAATGGGCGGTCATGATGATGACCGGCAATTCCGGCGAGCGCTCGCGCAGGCGGGCCAGCAGTTCCAAGCCGTTCATGCCGGGCATCCGGATGTCCGCCATCACCGCGTCCGGCCGGCCTTGCTTGAGCGCGCTCAACGCGCCCGCCGCGCTTTCGAACGTGGTGACCGTCAGGTTGTCGCGCTGCAAAGCCTTCTCCAGCACCCAGCGGATCGCGTGGTCGTCGTCGATCACCCAAACCTGCTCTTTCCTGCTCATCCGGTTTTCCCCAAGGGCAACAGCAGCGTGAACACGGTTTCGCCGGGTCGGCTGGCGCATTCGATCAGGCCGCCGTGCTGGTTGACGATGTTCTGGGCGATGGAAAGCCCAAGCCCGGTGCCATCAGGCCGACCGCTGATCATCGGGTAGAAAATCTGTTCTTGCTGGTCGGGCGGGATGCCGGGACCATCGTCGATCACATCCAGGCGCGCCACCAGCTTGTGGCGCTTGGAGCCGATGGTGTACTGGCGCTGCACCCGGGTGCGCAACTGGATGGTCCCGCGACCGTCGAGGGCTTGGACGGCGTTGCGCACCACGTTGAGGAGCGCTTGAATCAGACGGTCGGCGTCGCCCCACACCGGCGGGATGCTGGGATCGTAATCGCGC
>JAEUPW010000131.1 GCA_016790045.1 Candidatus Competibacteraceae bacterium | reverse complement strand
CAAGCCGTAAATATCCGCCGGAGCCACCACCGTCGCGCCGAGTTCGTCGGCGGCGCGCTGGGCGTTGTCGGCGTAAAGATCGCTGACCCACAATTGGGCACCGGCGGCGGCCAACTGGCGCGCGAGATCGAAGCCGACGTTGCCCACGCCTTGCACGGCGACTCGCATCCCCTTCAGATCGTCGCCGCCGAGCGCGTATTTCACGGCGGCCTTGATCCCCACGAAAACCCCGTAAGCGGTGGCCGGCGATGGGTCGCCGCTGCGCATTCCGTGATCGGACGGCTTGTCCTCGATGCCGGCGACGTGCCGGGTGATGCGCGCCATGCATTTCATATCCTGCACGCTGGTGCCGGAATCCTCCGCGCCGATATAGCGGCCGTCGAGCCGCTCGATGGCGCGGGCCATCGCTTCGAGCAACGCGGTCGTTTTCTGGGTGCGCGGGTTGCCGATGATGACCGATTTGCCGCCGCCGAGCTTGAGGTTGGCCATCGCCGATTTGTACGTCATGCCGCGCGAGAGGCGCAGCGCGTCGCGCATCGCCTCGTCCTCGCTGGCGTAAGGCCACATGCGACAGCCGCCCAGCGCCGGGCCGAGGTTGCTGTTATGGATGGCGATGATCGCCTTGAGTCCGGCTTTATCGTCGGAGCAAAACACCACTTGTTCGTGATCGGCAAAATCGCGTTCGGCGAATACGGACATGACCGTCTCCTTTGTAAGGATGGTGACAACGGATCGCCCGCCTCGACTCCAGCTTTTGGCCGGACGGATGAGGCGAGCGGTAATCGGGTGCGGGCTTGTGGTCGGTCGCCCGGCTCATTCGGCCAACGCGGCCGCCTCTTTCCTGACGGGAAGGTGGGCATTGACGGCGGGCGGGCGTCGCCGGTGAAAAGCCTCCAGCAACGCTTGGCGCCGCTGGCGGGCGCGCTCGACGTAACGCGCCTTGACGTGACCGTAACCGCGCATCCCCTGCGGCAGCGCCGCCAGCTCGACGGCGGTTTCCAGATTGTCGGGCCGCAGGTTGGCGAGAATTTCCTCCATCGTCTGTTCGTACTCGACGATCAAGTCGAGATCGCGCTTGCGTTCGGCGCTGTAGCGGAACGGATCGAGCAGTGTGTTCCGCAACACCCGAAGCTTCGCTAAGCCGCGAAACGCCGCAAGCAGGTGCGGCCCGTAGCGGCGTTTGGCCGCGATGCCCGTCACCGGGTCGGGTTTGGCCCACAGCGGCGGCGCGAGGTGGAATTTCAGCGTGTAATCGCCCTCGAATTGCGCGTCGATTTGCCGGAGAAAATCGCTTTCGGCGTACAGGCGCGCGACCTCGAATTCGTCCTTGTAAGCGAGCAGCTTGTGATAGCCCCGCGCGACCGCCTCGGCCAGCAGCGCCACGCCGGGCGCGACGGTCGCCTCGGCGGCGCGCGCGCGCTCGACCAGCGTCCGGTAACGGCGCGCGTAGGCGGCGTTCTGATAGGCGGTCAGATGCTCGACGCGGCGCGCGATCACCTCGTCCAGCGTTTGCGACAGCCGCCGGTGCTCGGGCAAGCCGCCGGCGGGCAGGGCGGCTTGCGCCACCGCCTGCGGGTGGTGCGCGGCGCGGCGGCCCCACCAAAAAGCCCGTTGGTTCATCTCGACAGCCGAACCGTTGATCTCGATGGCGCGCAGGATCGCCCTGTCCGACACCGGCACCCAGCCGCGCTGCCAGACGTAGCCCAACATGAACAGGTTGGTGGCGATGGAATCGCCGAGCAAGGCGGTGGCGATGCGGCTGGCGTCGAGAAACTCGGCTCGCCCGCCCGTCGCTTCGTCGATTTGCTGCTCCATCGCCGCCAGCGGGAATTGCGGGTCGGGATGGGCGGCCACGTCGCCGGTTTTGGCCTGCGCCGCGAAGCCCCGCACGAATTCGCTGGTGACCGAATGCGTGCTGTTGATCGCGGCGCGGGTGAAGCCGTCGCGCATCTTGGCCAGCGATTCGTCGCTGGCGGAGACCACCAGATCGCAGCCGATCACGGCGTCGGCCTCACCGGCGGCCACCCGCGCGGCGAACAAGCGCTCCTGCCGGTCGGCGAAGCGGACGTGCGACCACACCGCGCCGCCTTTTTGGGCGAGCCCGGCCATGTCGAGCACCGACACGCCCTTGCCCTCCAGGTGCGCCGCCATCCCGAGCAGCGCGCCGATGGTGATCACGCCGGTGCCGCCCACGCCGGTCACCAGAATGCCCCACGGTTCGTCCAGCGCCGGAATTTGCGGCTCGGGCAGGTCGGAAAAATCGGCCGCGCCGACGCCTCTGCCCTGGCGCAACCGCCCGCCCTCGACGGTGACGAACGACGGACAAAAGCCTTTCAGGCAGGAGAAATCCTTGTTGCAGCTCGATTGGTCGATGGCGCGCTTGCGGCCGAATTCGGTCTCGACCGGCACCACCGACATGCAGTTGGATTTTTCGCTGCAATCGCCGCAGCCCTCGCAAACCGCCTCGTTGATCACCACCCGCAGCGGCGGGTCGGCCAGCTTGCCGCGCTTGCGGCGGCGGCGCTTTTCGGCGGCGCAGGTCTGGTCGTAGACGATGGCGGTCACGCCGGGCTGTTCGCGCAATTCGCGCTGCACGGCATCCAGCTCGTCGCGGTGGCGCACCGGCGCGTCCGGCGCGAGGTCGCCCTTGCCGGCATATTTGTCCGGCTCGTCGGTCACCACCACGATCCGCCGCACGCCCTCGGCGGTGAGCTGGCGGACGATGATCGGCACGGTCAGCACGCCGTCGTGCGGCTGGCCGCCGGTCATCGCCACGGCGTCGTTGTACAGCAGCTTGTAGGTGATGTTGACCCCGGCGGCGACAGCGGCGCGGATCGCCAGCAAGCCGGAGTGGAAATAGGTGCCGTCGCCGAGGTTGGCGAACACGTGTCGGGTCTCGGTAAACGGCGCCTGGCCGATCCAGGGAACGCCCTCGCCGCCCATCTGACAAAAGGTCTGGGTGGTGGAGGCCGACAGCCAGGTCGCCATGTAGTGACAGCCGATGCCGGCGATGGCGCGCGAGCCGTCCGGCACTTTAGTTGAGGTGTTGTGCGGGCAACCGGAACAGTAGTGCGGGACCCGCTGGATCGCGGTGCGCGGACGGGCCAGCGCGGCCTCCTTCCGATCCAGAAACGCCAACCGGGCCTTGATCCGCTCGGAGGTGTGAAAGCGGCCGATCCGGGCGGCGATGACGCGGGCGATCATGGCTGGGGTCAGCTCGCCGGCGGCCGGCAGCAGCCAGTCGCCGTGCGGCAACGCCCATTCACCTTTTTCGTCGAACTTGCCGATCACGCGCGGGCGCACGTCCTCGCGCCAGTTATACAATTCCTCTTTCAACTGGTATTCGAGAAACTGCCGCTTTTCCTCGACCACCAGAATTTCGTCCAGCCCGTCGGCGAACTGGCGCACACCTTCGGCCTCCAGCGGCCACACCATGCCGACTTTGTACAAGCGGATACCGAGTTCGGCGGCGCGGGCTGCGTCGATCCCCAAGTCGTCGAAGGCTTGCCGCACGTCCAGATAGCTTTTGCCGGCGGTGATGATACCCAAGCGCGCGCGCGGGGCGTCGATGACGATTCGATTCAGCCGGTTTTCGCGGCCGTAGGCCAGCGCAGCGTACAGCTTGTGGTGTAGCAGCCGTTCTTCTTGCACCAGCGGCGGATCGGGCCAGCGGATGTTGAGCCCGCCATCGGGCAGCTCGATGTCCGGGATTTCGACGCGCGTTTGAAACGGGTCGACTTCGATCGAGCCGGAGGTTTCCACCATGTCGGACAGCGCCTTGAACGCGACCCAGCAGCCGGAAAAGCGCGACAGCGCCCAGCCGTGCAGGCCGTATTCGAGACATTCTTGCAAGCCGGCGGGCACGAGCACCGGCATCATCATCGCCTTGAACACGTGCTCGGTCTGATGCGGCAAGGTAGAGGATTTGGCCGCGTGATCGTCGCCCGCCACCACCAGCACGCCGCCGAAGCGGCTGGTGCCGGCGGCGTTGGCGTGGCGGAAAACATCGCCGCAGCGATCCACGCCCGGACCCTTGCCGTACCAGAGCGCGAACACGCCGTCGTATTTCGCGCCGGGGAATAAATTGACCTGCTGCGAACCCCAAACCGAGGTGGCGGCGAGGTCCTCGTTCAAGCCCGGCTGGAAGCGCACGCGATGGCGTTCGAGATGGGCGCGGGCCTTCCACATTTCCTGATCCACGCTGCCCAAGGGGCTGCCGCGATAGCCGGTGACGAATCCGGCCGTGTTCAAACCGGCCGCGACATCGCGGGCGCGCTGCATCATCGGCAAGCGCACCAGCGCCTGAATGCCGTTGAGATATGCTCGCCCCGAATCGAGGGTGTATTTGTCATCGAGGGTGACGCTGGGAAAATTCATCGCGCGGTCTCCTCCGTTGTACGGTGGTCATGCGACTTGAAAGTGCTTGTGGCACGGGGGTGATGACGCGAACCGCCGCCTGGTAAGCGGCGCGCTCGCTAAAGCTTAGCCAGTC
>JAEUPW010000123.1 GCA_016790045.1 Candidatus Competibacteraceae bacterium | reverse complement strand
AGCACGAGTCTGAGCGTGGACGTCGCGCCATGAAGCGGGCGCTGGTGACCGGCGGCAGCGGCGATATCGGCGGCGCGATTTGCCGGCGCTTGGCGCGCGATGGGCTGCACGTCATCGTACACGCTTTCAATCATCCCGAGCGGGCAGCGGAAGTTGTCGCCGCCATCCGGGCGGGGAGCGGGTCGGCGGAAGCGGCGGCGTTCGATGTGGCCGACGAAGCGCGAGCCCGCCGCATTCTGGCCGACTTGCTCGAAGGCGGACCGATTCAGGTGCTGGTCAACAACGCCGGCTTCCACGACGACGCGCCGATGGCCGGAATGTCGTCCGCCCAGTGGCGTCGGGTGATCGACGTGTGCCTGCACGGTTTTTTCAACGTCACCCAACCGCTGTTGTTGCCGATGCTCCGCACCCGCTGGGGCCGGATCGTGAACATTTCCTCGCTCGCGGGCGTGACCGGCAATCGCGGTCAAACCAACTATGCCGCCGCCAAGGCCGGCCTGCACGGCGCGACCAAGGCGCTGGCGCTGGAACTGGCATCGCGCGGCATCACGGTCAACGCCGTCGCGCCGGGGATCATCGCCGGGCAAGCCACGGCAGCGGCATTCGACCCGGCGACGATCAAGGCCTTGGTGCCGATGCGGCGCGCCGGCACGCCGGCCGAAGTCGCCGATCTGGTCGGGTTTTTGTCCTCGGAGGAGGCCGGTTATCTGACCGGGCAAATCATCAATCTCAACGGCGGCGTCGTCTGATCGACCATGCCCATCGCCGTGGTCATCCCCGCCTACAACGAAGCCGCCACCATCGCCGATATTGTTCGCCGCGCCCGCCAGCAGATCGAGCGGGTGATCGTGGTGGACGACGGTTCTCGCGACGACACCGCTGCCCAAGCCGAAGCGTCGGGGGCGGTCGTGCTGCGTCAGACCACGAATCAGGGCAAGGGCGCCAGCCTGTGGCGCGGGATGCGATACGCGGTCGAGCAAGGTGCCGATGCGGTCGTTACCTTGGACGCCGACGGCCAGCACCGGCCCGAGGACATCCCCAAGCTGCTGGCGGCAAGCCGACGCTGGCCCGGTCGCCCGATCATCGCCGCCCGGCTGGAGCGTCGCGAGTGCGCGCCGCCGTTGCGCCGCTTCGCCAACGGCATGGCCGATTTCTGGGTATCGTGGGCGGCGGGCTGCCCGATTGCCGATACCCAGTCCGGTTTTCGGCTGTATCCGGCCGAATTTCTGCGCCGAGCGGCCGGACCCGAAAAAGGCCGGCGCGGCTTTGCGTTCGAAAGCGCGCTATTGATTCAGGCGGGTCGCCAGCGCCGCTATCCGGGAGTGATCGCTGTCGAGACCATCTATCCCGCTCAAGCTCGTCCCAGCCATTACCGGCCGTGGCGGGATACGCTGCGCATCGTGGATCTGGTGGCGTGGTCGTTGCTCAAGCGCGGTTTGTATCCGGCGGGCTTGCTGCGTTCCCTTCGGCTGCTACCCTTACCCGGAAAAAGCGATGCGGGTTCGGTGAAACAAAAAGATTAGTGAGGACAAGACATGAAAGTGAGAATGCTGTTTGCTGTTGTTGTCGTTCTGGGTCTGGTGCTGGCGGGTTGCCGGAGCAACCCGGTTTACAACGTCTCGGGCGCGCCGGTGACCACCAGTACCCGGAACTATTCGATGAGCGACGTGCGGGGCGCGATCCTGCAAGCGGGCGCATCGCTGGGCTGGCAGATGAAGGTGGTCAAACCCGGTCTGATCGTCGGTACGCTCTACGTGCGCGAGCACATGGCGACGGTTGAAATTCCTTACGACCGGCGCACCTACAGCATTCTCTACCGCGATAGCAGCAACCTCGACTACGACGGCGCCAACATCCACAGCAACTATAGCAAGCCTATACAGGTTGTGGTATTTTTAAATACCAATCCATCTTGCTAAAATTGAAAATCTGTTTGTTGATAAAATTGCAAAAGCAGTTTTTGACTTGCTGGAATGTTTTGTTTTCATAAAAGTGCTTTCGCAGGTGATTTTTCCCTCTCAGCCAAACATCCTCCACCGGGTTTTGTTCGGGTGCATTCGGTGCAAACAACAGGCAGGTGATCTTCCAATCCTTCTCTTCTAGCCCTCGGTTCACTTCGTCTAAGTACGCTCGGA
>JAEUPW010000099.1 GCA_016790045.1 Candidatus Competibacteraceae bacterium | reverse complement strand
GGTGTGCACCACCATCATCGAATCGGGCATCGACGTGCCCAGCGCCAACACCATTTTGATCAATCGCGCCGACAAGCTGGGGCTGGCGCAGTTGCACCAGTTGCGCGGCCGGGTCGGGCGCTCGCACCACCGCGCCTACGCCTATCTGATCGTGCCGCCGCGCCAGGCGATGACGGCCGACGCGGTCAAGCGGATCGAGGCCATCGAATCGCTGGAGGATTTGGGCGCGGGCTTCATGCTGGCCAACCACGATCTGGAAATTCGCGGGGCGGGCGAACTGCTGGGCGAGCAGCAAAGCGGCCAGATTCACGAGGTCGGCTTTACCCTGTATATGGAGTTATTGGAGCGGGCGGTGCAGGCGCTCAAGGCCGGAAGAGTGCCGGAGCTGGACCGGCCGCTGGATCACGGCCCGGAAATCGATTTGCAAAGCCCGGCCCTGATTCCCGACGATTACCTGCCCGACATTCACAGCCGGCTGATTTTGTACAAGCGGATCGCCAGCGCCCGCGATGAGGCCGAACTGCGCGAATTGCAGGTCGAAATGATCGACCGTTTCGGCCTGCTGCCGGAGCCGGTCAAAAATCTGTTTCGCGTCACCGGCTTGAAATTGAAAGCCACGCCTGTCGGCATCAAAAAGATCGAAGCCGGCCCCAAGGGCGGGCGGATCGTGTTCGGGCCGGAGCCGAAAGTAGACCCGGCCAAGCTGGTGCGGCTTATCCAGCAGCAACACAAGATCTATAAGCTGGATGGCAAGGATAAGCTCCGTTTTATCAAGGAACTGTCCAGCGCCGAGGACCGAGCGGCGGCGGTGGAAACGCTATTGACCGGCATCGGCGCTTGAGCGGCTCGCATGATTGAAGTGACTCCCGCTATCCGCCTCGATGACGCCGAATTGCGGTTTCAGTTCAAACTGGCCTCCGGCCCGGGCGGCCAGAACGTCAACAAAGTCGCGACGGCGGCGGAACTGCGGTTCGATGCGGCCCATTCGCCGTCGCTGCCGGAGGCGGTGCGGGCGCGGTTGCTGGCGCTGGCCGGCAGCCGGGCGACGCAGGACGGCGAGTTGCTGATCACCGCCCGCCGTTTTCGCAGCCAAGAACGGAACCGGCAGGACGCCATCGAGCGGCTGATCGCTCTGATTCAAAAGGCGGTTGAGGTTCCTAAACCGCGCCTCAAAACCAGACCCTCGCGCGCGGCCAAACAGCGGCGCATGGACGCCAAGCGGCGGGTCGGCGAGAAGAAGCAAACCCGCCGTCCGCTTGGCGGATCGCGAGATGATGACTGATTGTCGCTTTTGCGGGAAACCGAGGTCGGTCGAGCGTTCCCACCAGTTGAGACGCCCTGCCATCCGACCCCGAATCCGTGGAGATCGCCCATGAGCCAGTACCTCGACATATCGCTCACCCTTTCGCCCGAACTGCCGCGCTGGCCGGGCAGTCCGCCCATCGAGCTCACCCGCCGCCGCGACATGGCGCGCGGCGATCACGTCAACGATGGCGCGCTGAGCTTTGGTCTGCACAGCGGCACTCATGTCGATGCGCCACTGCATTTTCTGGCCGACGGCGCGGATGTGACCCACCTGGCGCTGGACGCGCTGATCGGCCCGGCGGTCGTGGCGGCCTTGCCGGACGCGGAATCTGTCACCGCCCGCGATCTGGAGGGCTTGCGGTTGCCGGCCGACACCCGGCGGCTGTTGTTGCGGACTCGCAATTCCGAGGGCTGGCGGCGGGGAGACCGGGAATTTCGCGAGGATTTCGTGGCGCTGACCGCAGACGCCGCGCGCTGGGTGGTGGATCGGGGTTTGCGCTTGATCGGGGTGGATTATCTCTCGGTCCAACGCTTTCGCGATGACCCGCAAACCCACATCGCCTTGCTGGAAGCCGACGTGGTGATTTTGGAAGGCTTGAATCTGGCCGAGATCGAGCCGGGCGCTTACGAGCTGATCGCTTTGCCGCTCAAGCTGGCGGGCGCGGACGGCGCGCCGGCGCGGGCGGTGTTGAAAAAATTGACGGCCTGACCAAGACTGCCCGACTCGCGCGGTAAACCGTCACCGGTGCGCCGTCTGACCGGTCAGCGCAAAGAGATCGGCTTTAACGGCGTTTTCGCCCGCTCGCCGGCTCGGCCCGGTGGAGTCATAGACCACCAGCAGGTGGGGAGCGGATTCTTCAGCGCCTGAAAAGAGCGCGATGCCTTCCGGCTGTTCGCGTTCCGAAACGGCAAGATCGAGCACGACCGGCAAATCGGAATTGAAAGTCGGGCCGTCGCCGCGCGATTCGATCCCGCCCGGCCAGCGAAAAACGTTGAAAGGGCCGGCCAGCGCGAGCGGCGGGCCGGCCAGAATTAGCAGATCGGAACCCCAAACGCACAAATCGCGCAAGCCCAGGCCGCGCAAATCAAGAAAGTGCTTGCGGTAGCGGCGGCCGGACGATCCAAGGGGTTTTAGCGAAAGCGCGGACGCTTCGGTTTGCTGCAAGGCCAATTCCAAAATGATCCCCCAACCGCGCAGCACCGGACCGCGCAAACCGACGAAGAGCCGGTCGTCGGTCACGGCCAAGCCTTCGATATCGAAGCCGTTATCCTTGCCGGGAATGGCCAGAAATGGCCCGATGTGTTCGTCCTCGGCCAGCGCTTGGGTGAGTTCGTCGCCGTGCGCGTTGCCGCTCAACCGGGCTGCGCTCCGGGGCTCGTCGGTTCGCGCCAGCGCTTGCGTGGTGGCTTGCCAGGGGATGCGGGCCAGCAAAAATCGGTTGCCGTCGCCGGTCACCCGCGTCAAGCGGTTGCTGTTTTTTTCCGCCGTGGCCTGCGGGTCCGGCTTCTTGCGCTTGAGGCTGTGCGAGCCGACCAGCCACAAATAGCCGTCGTGATAGGCGAGCCCTTCCAGGTCGGCTTCTTCGATTTTTGGCTTGGAGGTTGCGGCGGGATCAGGCAGGAGCGGCAATTGCAGGAAATCCGCCAGCGAAAATTGTTGGTGACGCCCAAACTGAAGTTCGCGCCCGGCGGAATCCGGCAGCCGCGACAATTTTTCCAAGCTTAAAGTTTCATCGTTGGTCACCCACAGCGCGTCGCCGATCTGAACTGCGGCGGAAAGACCGTCAGTCAGGCGTTTTCCGCCGTGAAGGGCATTAAGCTCGGGGTCAAATTCCAAGACGGCCGTGCGTCGGGCCATGAAGGCATCCTCGAAATGGCAGTCGGGCCTGCCGCGCGGCGCGAGCCGGGTCCGATCGGGCTGGACGGCTCAAGCTAATCGGCTTGCAGCGGATCCGGTTTTAGCATCACCGCGCTAAAGGGCGGCAAATTCAGCGCGACCGAGAAGGCGAAACCGTGGCTGAACACGTCTTCGGCCGCCACTTGATAGCCCGGCACGATCTTGCTCGCGCCGCCGTATTCGCGGGCATCGCTGTGAAAGATTTCCCGGTACACGGTCGGGTAGGGCACGCCGATCCGGTAGCCAGAATAGTGCTGGTCCGAGAAATTCAGCACCACCAGCACCGCCTCGCGCGGGTCGCGCGCCTTGCGGGCGAAGCCGAGCACGCCGGTTTCCGCGCCGCCCGCATCCAGCCATTCGAAACCGGCCGCTCGAAAATCGACCTGATGCAACGCCCGCTCCCGCGCGTAAAGCCGGTTTAGATCTCGGACGTAGGCTTGCAGGCGCTGGTGGTGCGCTTGGTTCAGCAGCGGCCAGTCCAGTTCGCTGTCGTGATTCCACTCGCCGGGCTGGCCGAACTCGCCGCCCATGAACAGCAGCTTTTTGCCGGGATGGCCGTACATGAAGGCGTACAGCACGCGCAGGTTGGCGAACTGCTGCCGCTCGTCGCCGGGCATTTTGCCGAGCAGCGATTTTTTCAAATGCACCACTTCATCGTGCGACAGCGACAGGATGAAGTTTTCGTTGAAGGCATAGGTGAGGCCGAAACCCAGTTTGTGATGGTGGTGGCGGCGGTGTTCGGGCCACTCCTTCATGTACGCCAGCACATCGTGCATCCAGCCCATGTTCCATTTGAAGCCGAAGCCCAGCCCGCCCATGTCGGTGGGCCGGGAGACGTTCGGCCAGGCGGTCGATTCCTCGGCGATCATCAGCACGCCGGGGAATTGGGCGTGCACCACGGCGTTGGTGTGTTTGATAAATTCGATGGCTTCCAGATTTTCGTTGCCGCCGTAGCGGTTGGGAATCCACTCGTCCTTGGAATAATCCAGATAGAGCATCGACGCCACCGCGTCCACCCGCAGCCCGTCGAAGTGAAAAGTCTTGAGCCAATACAGGGCGTTGGCGATCAGGAAATTTTCGATCTCGTGACGGCCGTAGTTGAAGATCAGCGTGCCCCAGTCGGGGTGCTCGCCCTGGCGCGGATCGGCGTGCTCGTACAGGCAGGTGCCGTCGAACCAGGCCATGGCGTGGGCGTCCTTGGGAAAGTGCGCCGGCACCCAGTCCAGGATCACGCCGATGCCGTTTTGGTGGCAGCGGTCGATCAGCTCCATCAACTCTTCCGGCCGGCCGTAGCGGGAAGTCGGGGCGTAAAAATGGGAAATTTGATACCCCCAGGACGGGCCGTAAGGGTGTTCGGCCAGCGGCAGGAATTCGATGTGGGTGAAACCCGTTTCCAGCACGTAGGGGATCAGTTGGTCGGCGAGTTCGCGGTAGGACAAAAACCCGCCGTCGGCCTTGCGCCGCCACGATCCGGCGTGAACTTCGTAAATCGCGAGCGGCTGTTCCCAGGCGTTGATCCGGGCGCGCCGCGCCATCCAATCGCCGTCGCGCCACCGGTGTTTGCCGGCGGCGGAGTAGACCACGCTGGCGGTGCCGGGCGGGACTTCGGTGTAAAAAGCGTAAGGGTCGGTTTTGAGAAAAGGGGGGCCGGTGCGCGGCAGAATTTCGAATTTGTACAGTTCGCCTTCGGTCAGGCCCGGCACGAACAATTCCCAAATCCCCGAACCTGGCCGCAGCCGCATCGGATGGCGGCGGCCGTCCCAGTGGTTGAACGGGCCGACCACGCTGATCCGCTGGGCGTTCGGGGCCCAGACCGCGAAGTTGACGCCGGCATGTCCCCCGGCCTCGCAAGCGTGAGCGCCCAGTTTTTCGTAAATCTGGTAGTGGTTGCCTTCCGCGAAAAAATAGCAATCCTGATCGCCCAGAAACGAGAACGTGGCGGCGTAGGGATCGGCGAAGGTGCGATTGCGGCCGCGATCGGTGGCGTTTAAACGGTAGCGCAGCTCGGTGGAATCCGCGGCGATCAGCGCTTCAAACAACCCGTCCTCGGGCACCCACTGCAAGGGATAAAGCAGATTCGCCCGGTCTTCCAGCCACAGGCACGGGTTTTCGGCGTCCGGCAGCAGAGCGCGCAGCACGATCAGGCCCGGCTCCGCCGAAGGATGCGGGCCGAGCAGCGCGTGCGGGTCAGTGAACCGGCGCTCGCCCGCAACCGCGCTTGCTGGCGCGGGCGGCGCTTCTTGCGGCTCGCCCGCTTCCGCGTCGGCGTCCGCTTCCGCGTCGGCGTCCGCCGCCGTTTCGGCGTCCGCCGGCAATTCGGGCGGGGGCACGTGCGATTCCAGGCCCAGCAAGTACGCGATGGACTCGGCGCTCTCGGCGTCCAGCGTGGGCGAAACGGCGTCGTCTTGGAGCAGGAAGCGCAAATCCGCCCCCAGGGATAATCCTTTGAAGCGAGCGGCGTGGGTGCGGACATCGGTCCGCAGCGCGTCGACGTGATAAACCTGCTGCCAGAATTGGGCGTTGGCGAGCAGGTAGTTGCGCACTTGCGGGCGCTCCAGATCGAACGCCAGCCATTCCGGCCGATCCGGAACGTCGGCGTCGTAAATCCGCGCGCCGTCGAACCAGCTCAGTTCCTGTCCCTCGCGCGGGAGCAAGGGCGGAATCCAATCGAGAATGACGCCGATACCGTTTTGGTGGCAGCGGTCGATGAAAGCCATCAATTCGGCCGGGCGGCCGTAGCGCGGATTGGGCGCGAAATAACTGGAAACCGTTTCCCCGTGCGCCCAAAGCGCCAGTTCGACATAGTTGAAACGCCGTTCGAGCAGGAAAGGCAAGACGATTTCCGTCAATTGACCATAACGGGCGATCCAATCCGGCTGGCCGCCGGACTCCTCGCCGAAGGCGACCCGGTGGATGAGGGCCGGCAGCCGCCAGGGCGCTTGGGCCAGAGCCGCCATCCACGGCTGATCGTGCCATTCGTGATGGCGGTCGAGATCGCAGACGAAAGCGGCGTTGTGGGGATATTTTTCGGTTTGGAACGCCATCGGGTCGGGTTTGGGGAAAACCGCGCCTTCGGCGTTGCGGATTTCGTATTTGTACAGCTCGCCCAAGTCGAGATCGGGGATAAACAGTTCCCACACCCCGGATGCGTGCCGTTCCAGCAAATGGCGGCGGCCGTCCCACCGGTTGAAGGAGCCAACCACGCTGACCCGGCTGGCGTGGGGCGCCCAGAGGGCGAAGTTGACGCCTCTGAGGCCGTTTTTGATTCTGGGGTGGGCGCCCAGTTTGGCGGCCAAGCCGTCGAGCGCGCCCCGCTCAAGCGCCTGACCGTCCGCCTCGGTGAAGAAAGCGGGCGTGCGGGCGGCGTAGGGATCGTGAAAAGTGTCGGCGTGACCGTTGGCGTCGATCGCGACCAGACGGTAATCCAATTCCTTGACGCCCGGAACGCGCGCGGCAAACAGGCCGTCCGGGTGCAAGCGCTGCATGGCTCGTTTGCTGCTCCCTTTCAGCAGGAGCACGAAAGCCTGATCGGCCTGCGGCAGAAAGGCGCGGATGGTGAGCGCCCCGTCCTCCTCGTCAAAATGAGGCCCCAGAATCGTGTGAGGCGCCTCGTGGCGCAATTCGACGATTTTTTGCAGTTCTTCTTCCAGCATCGCCCTCGCCTTTTGTGGTTGTGCCGCTGGCTCGATGAATCGAATGATAAGCCATTTTAATCAACCCGGAGGCGGACAGAGGCGAGAAGGAGCCAAAAAATGCTGCTCTGCAAAAAATAAGGCGGCGTTCGCCGGCGAACGCCGCCCGTGGACCGCTGACTGGCTTTGCGCTTACTGAGTGGCCTGATTGCCCCCGGCGCCCGGACCGCGCATCCCGCGCCTGGGGCTGTTGGCGAAGAAGTCGTCCATCGCTTTCTTCTGATCGGCATCCAGCGCGGCGTACAGATCGCCGGTGGCTTTAGCCATAGCCTTCATGCTGGCCAGATGTTGCTCCATGCCCTGAATGCGATTTTCGAAGTGGCCGACCGCGCCGGCGTTTTGATCGCGCATGGTTTGACGCATTTTCATCTTGTCGGCGCTATGGGCGTCTTGAGCCGCGATGAAGCTCTTCCAGGCGGTTTCCTGTTCGGGTTTCAGCTTGAGCCGCGCTTGCAGCAATTCCATTCGCTCGGCGCGCCATTGTTGCTTCATGGCCATGCGTTGCTCCGGGTCGCCGCCCATCCGGCCA
Source organism: Candidatus Competibacteraceae bacterium (assembly GCA_016790045.1). Lineage (GTDB taxonomy): Bacteria > Pseudomonadota > Gammaproteobacteria > Competibacterales > Competibacteraceae > Competibacter_A. The sequence continues at coordinate 9,489 of JAEUPW010000099.1, read as the reverse complement.
TGACCTTTGCCCGGACCGCCGCCCATCATCGGACAATCGCCCCCGCCCCAGGGACCGGCGACGGCGGCGCTCAGGCCCAGGCTCGCGACCGCAGCGGCGGCCAGTAACTTTTTGTGAAACGATAACATGTTCGACTCCTGTGGGTTGGCTTGATTTGCGCCCATTAGACCCGGTGGATGTAACCGGGATTTTGCCGCCGAGGGAATTTTGTAACGATTTGTATCAGCCCCGCAGGACCGCCAGCACCATCTCTTTCCTCGTTGCGGGATTTTGAGGAAGATGAGTCAAACGCTTTCGGCGATGCGTGGCGAAATCTGAAGTTTGCTGGAATGCCCGCTTGACGATCGGTTTACAATCGCCACGGTTTTACCGCGACCTCTAACGGCATGAACGACCATTTGCTCATCGTGGACGACGACCTCGAATTGCGCCGGTTGCTGGCGGACTATTTGGGGCGCAACGGCTTTCGGGTGAGCGGCGCGGCCGACGGGCGCGGGCTGTGGGCGGCGCTGGAGCAGGGTCCGGTGGACCTGGTGATCCTGGACGTGATGCTGCCCGGCGACGATGGCCTGGTGCTGTGTCGCAACCTGCGCGCCCGCTCGCAACTGCCGGTCATCATGCTGACGGCGCGCGGCGACGACACCGACCGCATCGTCGGCCTGGAAATGGGCGCCGACGATTATCTGCCCAAACCCTTTAACCCGCGCGAGCTGCTGGCGAGGATCAACAGTATCCTGCGACGCGCCCGCAGCGTTCCCGCCGAACCGGGCGAAACCCGCCGCTTCCACTTCGCCGGCTGGACGCTCGATGCGGACGCGCGCCAGCTCATCGCGCCGGACGGGGTGCTGTCGCCGCTGGGTTCCGGCGAATACCGCCTGCTGCGGGTGTTTCTGGACCATCCGCAGCGCGTGCTGAATCGCGATCAACTGCTGGATTTGACCCAAGGGCGGGAAGCCGCGCCGTTCGACCGCAGCATCGACGTTCAAGTCAGCCGGTTGCGGCGGCGGTTGCGCGACGACCCGCGCGAGGCGACGCTGATCAAAACGGTCCGCAACGAAGGCTACCTGTTGGCGGCGCACGTCAGCCGGGAGGTTTGATGCGCGGCTTGCCGCAGTCCCTGTTCGGCCGGTTGCTGCTGTTTCTGGCCGGCGGCTTGATCGTCACCCAGTTGCTGAGCGTGGGCATCCTGCTGCAAGATCGGGAGCAAGCCCTTTACCACACCATCGGCGGCCACGTCGCCCAGCGGATCGGGGCCACCGTCAACCTGCTCGACACTCTCGAAAAAACCGAGCGCCAGCGCTGGGCGGGCGCGCTCGATCTGCCGCCTGCCCGCGTCAGTCTCGATCTGCCCTGGCAAACCGAAATCGTCCCGGACGAGCGCTACCACACCACCTTGTTTCGCGCGCTGTTGCGCCGGCAGTTGGGGCCGGAGCGGCCGTTTCAACTGGAAATCGACGACGAGCTGCCGCCCCCGCCGCCGATGCGAGACCGGCCGCGCTGGCTGAAACCGGATCGGGCCGATCCGCCGATGGGCCGCCCCGACCGCCCGCCGCGCTGGCGCGCGCACGCCATGGCGCTGGGTTTGCGCAACTTTATCGTCCAGGTGCGCTTGCGCGACGGCGAAACGGTCACTTTTCAGCAGGTGCTGCCGGAGGAAGTTATCGCCTGGCCGGCGCGCTTGCTGCTGATCTTGCTGATCTTGATCGTTTCGGTGGCGCTGTTGGCCGGCCTGGCGGTGCGGGCGTTGACCCGGCCGCTGGCGGTGCTGGCCGCCGCCGCCGCCGAGCTTGGCCGCGACATCCGCCGCCCGCCGCTGGACGAGAGGGGACCGCTGGAAGTGCGCCGCGCCGCCCGCGCGTTCAACACCATGCAAGAGCGCCTGATCCGCTACATCGAGGATCGCGACCGGATACTCGCCGCCGTCTCGCACGATCTCAAAACCCCAATCACCCGCCTGCGGTTGCGCGCCGAGCTGCTGGACGATCCGGCGCTCAGAGAAAAATTTCTGGCCGATCTGGACGATATGCAGGGAATGGCGCAGGCGTCGCTGGATTTTCTGCGCGGGGGCGAGGACAGCGAGCCGATCGCGGCGGTCGATCTCGACGCCCTGTTGGAATCGCTCCAGGAAGACGCCGAGGAAACCGGGCACGCGGTCGGCATCAGCGGCGCGGCCGCTCGGCCGCTGCGCTGCCGGCCGTTGGCCTTGAAGCGCTGTCTGACCAACTTGCTCGACAATGCGTTGAAATACGGCCAACAGGTCGAGCTGGCGGTCGAGGATGCGCCGGCGCGGGTCAACTTGATCGTGCGCGACCGCGGGCCGGGCATCCCCGAAGCGGAGCTTGAGCGCGTGTTCGAGCCGTTTTATCGCCTGGAAGGTTCGCGCAGCCGCGACACCGGCGGCGCGGGGTTGGGTTTGAGCATCGCCCGCAACATCGCGCGCGCTCACGGCGGCGAACTGAGCTTGCGCAACCGCCCGCAAGGAGGGCTGGAAGCGAAATTGGAACTCCCGCGCTAAGGGCGGGCGGGCGCATGGCCCGGCAGCGGTCAAGAGCCGCTACGAGGGTTGTGGCGGCCGCTCGGGTTGCGAGAGCCGCCGGACGCGGACCTGGTGGATGCGACGCTCGTCCATGTTGGCGACTTCAAACTCGTAAGGGTCCAAAACAAATTTCTCTCCGCCTTCGGGGATCCGGGTCAATTGGTTCAGCGCCAGGCCCGCCAAGGTGTAATACCCCTCGCCGCGCGGCAGGCCCTCGAACTTCAGCATCGCCCTGACTTCGTCCAGCGGCAAGCCGCCGTCCAGCAACCAGATGCCGTCGGCCTCCCGCACGATCTTGGGCGTCTCGACATCGACGGTATCCACCAGGTCGCCGGCGATGGAGGCCAGGATGTCGATGGCGGTCACGAGGCCCTTGACCCCGCCGTATTCGTCCATCACCACCGCCAGCGGGATCGGATGTTGGCGAAGCTGCTCCAGAACTTGCAGCGCGTTCAGTCTTTCGTGGACAAAAAGCGGCTCCCGCAGGGCGGGTTTCAGTTGCAAACTTTCGCCGTCGAGCACCCGAACCAGCAGGTCGCGGCCTTGAATCACCCCTTCCACCTCGTCCAGATCGCCCCGACACACCAGGTAGCGGCCATAGGAATGCTGTCGGAGGACTTCGCGGATCTCCTGCGCGCTGGCTTCCAGATCCAGCCAAACGATGTCGGGCCGAGGCGTCATCAGCGCGGGAATCGGCTGTTCGGCGAGCTTGAGCACATTTTGGATCATGCTGCGCTCCTTGGGGTCGAAGGTGAGCGGTTCGCCGCCAGGGGCGCTCGCCAGCGCCGCCACATCCTCGCCGACTTCCGCCGATTCCACCCGCCCGCCCAGCAACCGCAACACCGCCTCCGCCGTGCGCTCCCGGAACGGGCGCTTGCCGGTCAGGAAACGGCGGCGGTTGTAGAGCGCCCATTGATTGAACGCCTCGATCAGCACCGAGAAGCCGATGGCGGCGTAGAGATAACCCTTGGGGATATGGAACCCGAAGCCCTCGGCCACCAGGCTAAAGCCGATCATCAGCAAAAAGCCCAAACACAGGATGATGACCGTGCGATGCGCGTTGACGAAGCGGGTCAGCGGTTTGCTGGCCACCATCATCAACACGATGGCGACGGTCACCGCCGCCATCATCACCGCCAGCTCTTCGACCATGCCGACGGCGGTGATCACCGCGTCCAGGGAAAACACGGCGTCCAGCACCACGATCTGCGCGACCACCGGCCAGAATTTGGCGAACACCTGCGATTGGCCATGCGGGTGATCGCGGCTTTCCAGGCGCTCGTGGAGTTCCCGGGTTCCTTTAAACAGCAGGAAAGCGCCGCCGACCAGCAAAATCAGATCGCGCCCCGAGAACGTCCTGCCCGAGAGCGTCACGAGCGGCTCGGTGAGCGTGACCAGCCAAGAGAGGCTGGCCAGCAACCCCAAGCGCATCAGCAGCGCCAAGGTCAAGCCGATGACCCGCGCCCGATCCCGTTCGGCGGGCGGCAGCTTGTCGGCCAGAATCGCGATGAAGACGAGGTTATCGATGCCCAGGACGATCTCGATCACGATCAGAGTCGCGAGCCCGAACCAGATAGTGGGATCAGTGAGCCATTCCATGAGAGGGTCGCTCGTGGTTGCCGTGGGTTGAGGGGTTTTTCCCGTTGCCGGGCGCCGGATCGGCGAGGGTGCCGGAACTCTCGCGCTGGCGCAAAGCCTATATTCGGTGATCCGCTTTTTCTAACAGCGAGCAGGAACCGATATGAGCACCACCATTTTTAGCCTCAACCAGTTATTCGACCAACTGGGCCTGCCTTCCGACGAGGAGGCGATCAACGCCTTTATCCGCGAGCGCCGGCCGCTGCCCGAAAAAGTGTCCTTGGAAAAAGCGCCGTGGTGGAGCCCCGCGCAGGCGGAGTTTTTGAAGGAAGCCTTCAGGGCGGATTCCGATTGGGCGGTCGCGGTCGATGAACTGAACGCGCTGCTGCGGCCGGAGCAGAAATCGACTTAATCCCCGCCGTCATCTGGCGCGGTCGCGCCTGGGGCCAGCCAGTCGCGCGGCTTGAGAAAATAGTCGTAAAGCCGCGCTTCCGGAGTGCCGGGTCGCGGCCGCCAGCCGTATTCGAAGCGGACCTGGGGCGGCAGCGACATCAAAATGGATTCGGTGCGCCCGCCCGATTGCAGGCCAAACAGCGTCCCCCGGTCGTAGACCAGATTGAATTCGACGTAGCGGCCGCGCCGGTAAAGCTGAAATTCCCGCTCCCGCCGGCCATAAGCCAGCGACCGCCGCCGTTCCACGAGAGGCAGGTAGGCTGGCAAGTAGTGATCGCCGACGCTGCGCGAGAAAGCGAAACAGCGCTCGAAACCCCACCCGTTAAGATCGTCGAAGAACAGCCCGCCGATGCCGCGCGGCTCGTTGCGGTGCTTGATGAAGAAATAATCGTCGCACCATCGTTTGAATCGCGGATGCGCGTCCGGCCCGAACGGTTCGCACGCCGCGCGCGCGGTGCGATGCCAATGGACGCAATCGTCCTCGAAGCCGTAATACGGCGTGAGATCGAAACCGCCGCCAAACCACCAGACCGGCTCGACGCCGGCGGCTGCGGCGTTCAAAAAGCGCACGTTGGCGTGCGAGGTCGGGGCATAAGGATTGCGCGGGTGAGCCACCAGCGACACGCCCATCGCCTCGAAGGCGCGTCCGGCCAATTCGGGCCGCTGGGCGGTGGCGGACGGCGGCAGCCGTCCGCCGGTGACATGCGAGAAGTTGATGCCGGCCTGCTCGAACGCCGCGCCATCGCGCAACACCCGCGTTCGGCCGCCGCCGGCGAGGCTCTCGCCGGCGGCGGGACGTTCCCAGGCGTCTTCCTCGAAAGTCGCCGCACCGTCGAGCGTTTCGAGCGCGCGGGTCAGCCGGTCTTGCAATTCGCGCAGATACGCGAGTACGGCGGCGGCGTCAGGCTGTTCGGGCATGGGGGTTGTCGCGGGGCATCTGATCGAGCAGAGAGCGACTGAAGATTGGTGCCGGGAGAGAGACTCGAACTCTCACGGTATCACTACCGGTGGATTTTGAGTCCACTGCGTCTACCATTCCGCCATCCCGGCCAGGAGAGAGGAGTGCAAGTATAAGGATTTTCCGCCGCCGGGCAAGCGAACTTGTCATCGGGCGCTCACGGTTTTCTTGCGCGATGCCGCTGATCCAGGCTTTCGCGCCGACCGCCGCATCCATGCCGGAATCGATGAAGTCCGCTATGATGCGGCCCGCTCGCTCGAATCCGCTGACCCGCATGGAAACGCCATCGGCCACGCGGCTCGCACTCATCAACCGATTGCAATTCGATGTCCAAAACGCTGAAAGCGGAATTTTTGCTGCTCGTGGCGGCGGTGATTTGGGGCTTCGCCTTCGTCGCCCAACGGATCGGCATGGAGCATGTCGGACCTTTCACTTACAACGGCGTGCGTTTTCTGTTGGGCGCGATGGCGCTGCTGCCGCTATTGTGGGTCGGCCGTCGCTGCGCTCCCGTCCGCCCGTCCGGCGGATGGCGGCCTATCGTGGGCGGCGGCCTGTTGGCGGGCCTGTTCCTGTTCGCCGGCGCGTCGTTGCAGCAGGTCGGCATCGTGTACACCACCGCCGGCAAGGCGGGCTTCATCACCGGGCTTTATGTGGTCCTGGTGCCGCTGCTCGGGTTGCTGTGGGGCCAGCGCACGCCGTGGGCGACTTGGGTCGGCGCGGTGATCGCCGCGGCGGGGTTGTATTTGCTGACGGTCAACGACCGCTTCACCCTGGCCGAGGGCGATGGCCTGGTGTTGATCGGCGCTTTCTTCTGGGCGGGCCATGTCCTGGTGATCGGCTGGCTGTCGGGCCGGCATGTGGAGCCGGTGTTGCTGGCGTGCCTGCAATTTGTGGTGTGCGCGGTGTTGAGCCTGCTCGTGGCCGCCGTGACCGAGCCGATCTCCTTGACGGGCCTGCAAGCGGCGACGATGCCGATTTTGTACGGCGGGCTGCTGTCGGTGGGTGTCGCCTATACCTTGCAGGTGGTGGCCCAGCGCGATGCGCCGCCCGCCCACGCCGCCATCATCCTCAGCCTGGAAACCGTGTTCGCGGTGCTGGGCGGTTGGCTGTTGCTGCAAGAAACCTTGTCGGATCGGGGTCTGCTCGGCTGCGCCTTGATGTTCGCCGGTATGCTGCTGTCGCAATTGGCGGCTTTGCGAGCCGCCTCCGGCCGACCGCCAACCGTTTCTGCCGCGCCGCTGATCGCGAATAAACGGGGTTGATGTCGGTGAAAGGGGGTGGCGCTGGAAATGCCTTAGCCGTCCTTGAGCCGATCGGAAAGGCCCGAATCCGTGCCGTCCTCGGGATCGGCCCTCGGGGCCGCGGCTTGCGATGGGTCCTGATCCTGTCGCTCTTGAAACCAGCACTGATAGCACAGGCGCAACCCGTTCTGGCTCAAGAAACTGGCCGGTGGCCCGAAGCGCCCGCAAACATCGCAGATCAAATAGCTGCTCACCATGTTTTAATCCCCGTGTGCCTTTCATTGCATATTAGCAACCGCCGTGTCCGCGATTGACTGTCCGCCTGTCGACGCCCGCTCAAAATTGCCTGCCGGCTGCGAGGCCCGTTGTCCCGGTTGCCGCCACCGCAGCTTGAGCGCGACCGACAGCGAGGCGCAAAAGATGGGGTGGTTGCGCGAGCGGCTCGCCCCGTGGGCGGAACGGTTGCAGCCGCTCCAAACGGTCGCCGACGCCGCGCGTTGGGGCTATCGGCGCAAAGTCTGCCTGTCGGCGATCTGGAGCGACGCGGCGGGTTGGCAATTCGGCTTGTGGCGACGCGATGAGATGATCCCGATTCCCGATTGTCCGGTCCACGCGGAATCGGTGCGGGCGCTCGCGCGTTGGCTGATGCGCGCATTGCCGCCGTATCCGCTGTTTCCCCTGGCTTTCCTGGTCCAGTCCGGCGCGCAGGCCACGCTGATCGTGAAAGCGCATCGGGTCGCATCGCTCGGTGGCTTGAACGCGGCTGAAGATGAGTCGCTGGCGGCGGCTGGATTGGAGGGGTTGTGGCTGCATCAGCATCCGTCCGCCGGGCGACGCCTGTTCGCCCGCAACGGCTGGCGGCTACTTTGGGGAAAACCGCGCTCGCGGGATGCCTTCGGTTTGATCTGCGGGCCGACCGCCTTTCAGCAACTGATCCCCGCGCTCTACCGGCAAGCGCTGGATGCGGCCGAGGCGTTTTTAGCGCCGCAAGCCGGCGACAGTCTCGCCGATCTGTATTGCGGGATCGGGGCCAGCTTGAGCCGCTGGAGTGCGCGCGGCGCGCGAGTTTTGGGCGTGGAGCTGGGGGGCGAGGCGGTCGAGTGCGCGCGGTTGAACGCGCCACAAGCCGAAGTGCTGCGCGGCAAATGCGCCGACCGGCTGCCGCAGTTGCGGGACTGGATGCCGTCAAGCGGGGTCCGGCTGCTGTATCTCAACCCGCCGCGCACCGGCTTGGAGCCGGAGGTCTTAGCGTGGACAACAGAGCAGTTCAGGCCCCGGCTGGCCTATCTCTCGTGCAGCGCCGGGACTTTGAGCCGGGATTTGCGGGCGTTGACGGAGGCGGGTTACGCGGTGGAAGCCTTAAATCCCTATGACTTCTTTCCGCAAACCCACCACGTCGAGACCTTGGCGTTGCTGCGGCGGGCGGGTTGACGCCCGCCGCCGCTGGCCGATGCGCCGGCGAGCGGCCGGATGTCCCGGCGCGCTCGTTCGGGCCGCATCAAGCTCAGTGCGCCGCCGCGCCCGCCGCGCCGAAGCCGGTTTGCGCGCGCACGTACTGATCCTCGAACGCCTCTTTCTCCTGAGCCGCTTGGGCGCTGGTGTCCGTCACCGAGCCCAGCCACGCGAAGAAGAAAGCGATCGGCATCGAGAAGATCGCCGGTTGCTCGTAAGGGAAGATCGGATCTTTATTGCCGAGCACGACCACCCAGACCGCCTTGGACAGCACCACGATCAACACCGCCGAGACCAGACCGGCGATGCTGCCCCAAATCGCGCCGCGCGTGGTCAGGCCCTTCCAGTACATCGACAGGATCAGCACCGGGAAATTGCACGAAGCGGCGACGCCGAAGGCTAGGCCGACCATGAACGCCACGTTCTGTTTCTCGAAGGCGATGCCGAGCAGCACGGCGAGCACGCCCAGGAACAGCGAAGAGCGCTTCGACACCCGGACTTCCTCGGCTTCGGTCGCTTGGCCCCGGCGGATCACGTTCGCGTACAGATCGTGCGAGATGGCGGAAGCGCCGGCCAGCGCCAGCCCCGCCACCACGGCGAGAATGGTGGCAAACGCCACCGCCGACAAAAAGCCCAGCATCAGATTGCCGCCGACCGCGTGCGCCAAATGCATGGCCGGCATATTGCCGCCGCCGCGCAGTTTGCCGGCCAGCTCGCCGCCTTCGAAGTATTGCGGGTCGGTGCCGACGATCGTGATCGCCGCCAAGCCCATGATCGCCACCACGGTGAAGAAGAAACCGACGCATAGGGTGGCGATGAACACGCTCTTGCGCGCTTCCTTGGCGTTCGGCACGGTGAAGAAGCGCATCAGAATATGCGGCAGGCCGGCCGTGCCGAACATCAAGCCCAGCGACAGCGATACCGCCGTGATCGGATCGGCCAACAGGGAACCCGGACCCATGAGCGCGATGCCTTTCTTGGAGTTGGCGACCGCTTGGCTGGCCAGCGTTTCGAAGCTGAAACCGAAGCGGGAGAAAGCCAGCAACATCACCAAAGTGCCGCCGCCGAGCAGCAGGCAGGCCTTGATGATCTGCACCCAGGTGGTGGCGATCATGCCGCCGAAGGTGACATAGACCACCATCAGCACGCCGACGATGACCACCGCCATCCAGTATTCCATGCCAAACAGCAGCTTGATGAGCTGGCCCGCGCCCACCATTTGCGCGATCAGGTAGAACACCACCACGGTCAGCGAGCCGATGGCCGCGACG
>JAEUPW010000082.1 GCA_016790045.1 Candidatus Competibacteraceae bacterium | reverse complement strand
CTGGCGACCGTCGCCTTTCTCGCCTTGCAAATGCAAAAGCCGATCCTGATCGAAGGGCCGGCCGGCGTGGGCAAGACCGAGCTGGCCAAGGTGGTGTCCGCCGCGCTGGGGCGCACCCTGATCCGGCTGCAATGCTACGGCGGGCTGGACGAAGCTCACGCCCTGTACGAGTGGGAGTACGGCAAGCAACTGCTTTACACCCAAATCCTGCGCGACAAGATCGGCGCGCTGTTCGAGGGGATCGACGGCCTGCGCGAGGCGGTCGCCCGTCTGGACCTGCACGAGGACGTGTTCTTTTCCGAGCGCTTTCTGGTGCGCCGGCCCATCTTGCAGGCCATCGACTCGCCCGAGCCGGTGGTGTTGCTGATCGACGAGCTCGACCGCGCCGAGGAGCAATTCGAGGCGTTTTTGCTGGAAGTGCTGAGCGATTTTCAGGTCACGGTGCCGGAGATCGGCACGGTCAAGGCCAAGACCATCCCCTGCGTCATCATCACCAGCAACAACACCCGCGATCTGAGCGACGCCCTCAAGCGCCGCTGCCTGCACCTGTTCATCGACTATCCCGACGAAGGGCGCGAGCTGGAGATCATCCGCCTCAAGGTTCCCGAGCTGCGGGAAACGCTGGCGGCGCAGGTGGTGGCGGTGATCCGCCGCTTGCGCGCCCTGGATTTGCGCAAGTCCCCCAGCATCAGCGAAACCCTGGACTGGGCGCGGGCGCTGGTGCTGCTCGACGCCGACGCGCTGACGCCCGCTTTGCTGGAAGAAACGCTGCATCTGCTGGTCAAGTACGAGCGCGACACCCAGCGGGTCAACGAGCAGATCAACTGGATCGCCGAACCGATTCAGGCGGTCTCGCCCACGCCAGCCCCACCGCCGCCAGACACCGCGACGGGGACGTTGCGCCCGCCGCAACAGCCGGCCGAGCCGGACGCGAATTTTTTGGAGCAGCGCCGGCAGGAGCACGCCGCCCGCTACTTCACCAGCTATCGCGGCCGCACCGATGGCCGCACCGGCGGGGCGTGATGGACGCCGCCATCAACCGCTTCGTTTTTCTGCTGAAACAGCGCGGCGCGCGCATTTCGCCCGCCGAATCGCTGGACGCGATGCGGGCGCTGGCGCGGGTGGCGCTGCACGAGCGCGATACCGTGCGCGCCGTGCTGCGCTGCACGCTGATCAAGGATGTGCGCGACTTGTCGATGTTCGAGGAACTGTTCGAGCAGTTTTTCAACCTGCCTAAAGGCGCTCGCTCTCCCGCGCCGCCAGCCGAATCGCCGCCCCTGCCCGAAGCCGCGCTGCAACCGCCGGACGCCGTCGCGGCGCAAGAAACGGCGGGCGGGCGCGCCGATGGCGACAACGCCCACGAAGATCCGCTCGACATCCGGGATTACTTCGACCCGTCGCAAATGGCGACCCATTTCAACGCCCACCAGGACCCCGACGATTTCAGCTTGGCCGAGTTCGGTCAAAATCTGATCTTGAGCCGCCGCCGCGACCTGCTGGACCACGCCTTGCGCAACGCCGTGCAACTGCTCAAGGCGCGGCGGGTCAAGCGCGCCAACCGGGCCGGCGAATTGAATTTCGACGAGGCGATCGCCGCGCTGGACGCCGATCTGATCGCCGACGCCATGACCGACCTGCTGGACGAGCTGAGCGACGCCGATCTGGACGAAAACCTGCTGCAACATTTGTCCGCGCGCGTGCAAGGCGGCATCGCCCGCTTGCCGGAGCTGCTGAAGCGCCACCTGGAGCGGGAACTGGCGCTGCGCCAGGACGCGTTGACGCTCGCCGACCGCCCGGCCCGCCCCCGGCCCGACTATCGCTTCACCGAGCAGGAGCGGCGGGACATGACCGAGATCGTGCAGCGGCTGTGCCGGCGGATGCGCGGGGCGCGCTCCTACCGGCGGCGGATCGGCCCGCAGGGCCGGATCAGCGTGCCGCTCACCTTGCGCCGCAACCTGAAATACGAAGGCATCCCGTTCCAGCCGGTGCTGACCCGCTACCGGGACGAAAAACCCCGCTTGGCGGTGATCTGCGACGTGAGCCTTTCGGTTCGCAATACCGCACGCTTCATGCTACACCTTGTCTATAATCTGCAAACCCTGTTCGAGCGGGTGCGCAGTTTCGCCTTCGTCAGCGATCTGGTGGAAATCAGCCCGTATTTCGACCAGCACGGCATCGACGAGGCCATCGCCGCCGTGTTTGACGGCGGTTTGCTGGATACCGAGGTGGACAGCAACTATGGCCGGGCCCTGGAACGGTTCCACAACCGCTATCTGGCGGCGGTCACCGCGCAGACCACCGTCATCGTCCTCGGCGACGGTCGCGGCAACCGCAACCCGCCCCAGGTCTGGGCGCTGGAAGCGATCCGCCGCCGGGCCAAGCAACTGCTGTGGCTGTCGCCGGAGCCGCGCGGCAGTTGG
>JAEUPW010000058.1 GCA_016790045.1 Candidatus Competibacteraceae bacterium | reverse complement strand
CAGATGCCGCCGCCCGAAAACGAGCCGGTGTTGTCCTGGATGGCGCTGTTGGCGATGTTGGTTGTCCCGCCGCGATTGAAGAGGCCACCGCCGTAATTGGCGGCGGTATTGCCGGCCAGCGTGCTGTAGCGGATCTTCGCGGTCCCGGCGTTATAAACGGCGCCGCCCGAGGTTGCTTCATTGTTCTCCAAGGTGCAGCGCGAGAGCTGCAAGACCCCTTGGCTGTAGATGCCGCCCCCGTATTCGGCGGTTCCCCGGACGATCCCGAGGTTGAGCAGTTTCAATCGGGCACCGCGATTGACGGCGAACACCCGATTCTTGCCGCCGCCGCTCAAGGCGACGGAGCGCCCCCGCGCATCGACGACCGTGTTGCGGTTGATGGCAATTTCCGGTACTTCGATAGTGCCGTCGCAGGCGAAAATAACCCTGCCGCCGCCGAGTAGCGCCCTTTCCAGAGTCGGCCAATCGCAGGTGGCGACGACTCCGACGGCCCATGCGGCGGGTTGAGAGGCCAGCAGGAGCCCCAGCAGCGGGAGAGCGGCTTTCCCCCGAGAGATCAGCGATGAACGATTCACGATTTTCATGCGCGAGCCTCCATGAACGGATTTTGAAGCCTCGCCCGCATCCGCTCCGATCCGCCCGCCGCAGAATCTGGGCGGGTGGCGGCGCGTGGCGACATCGGCGATACCCTTTCTCGAAACTTGCCGATATCTGAGGGTGAGCCGGCAAACGGCGACTCCAATTGGGGAGAATCGCCGTGGCGGATATCGAAGATACCGGCTCGACCAGTTTACCGCCGAGAGGGGTGTCGTAGATAAAGATCTCGACAATTTCCGATCACGACGACCGAGGAACGAAATAGCCGCCGGCTGATCGATGGCTGGGGCGGAGAGGATTTGCGAGCTTATGCCCCCGCTCCGCGCGCGTTCGCGTGGGGATCGGGGGGATGCTGGTGCGGCGCTAAAACTCTTCCCAGTCACCGCTATCGTTGTTGGCCGCTTTTTTGGCCGGAGAGGAATACGCCAGCGTTGGCTTGGCCCCTGTGTCTGACCGTGAGGGCCGGGCCGGTACGCGCGGGTTGGCGGTTGCCGGTCGCGGCGCCGGCTTGCTCTTGGGGGCGGGTCGCGCGTTTGTCGCGCCGGCCGGCGTGGCTGCGGGCGCAGCGTGTCGATCCAGCCTGAAAAAGCCCATCAGCCGTTGCAGCTCCTGGGCCTGGTCGCCCATCGAGTGGCTGGCGGCGGCGGTCTGCTCGACCAGGGCGGCGTTCTGCTGGGTGACCTGGTCCATCTGCAGGATGGCTTTGTTGACCTGCTCGATGCCGCCGGCCTGCTCCCGGCTGGCGGCGGCGATCTCGGCCACGATGTCGCTCACCTTCTTGATCGAGGTCACGATCTCCTTGAGGGTCTGCCCGGCCCGGTCCACCAGCTTGCCGCCGTCCTCGACCTTGGCCACGCTGTCGGTGATCAGCGCCTTGATCTCCTTGGCGGCGTCGGCGCTGCGCTGGGCCAGCTTGCGCAC
>JAEUPW010000021.1 GCA_016790045.1 Candidatus Competibacteraceae bacterium | reverse complement strand
GATGCGCTGGCACCAGCGCTATTCGCCCTATTACATGAACGCCCTGCAGGCGGCCGCGTTGCTGATCGCCTTCAAGCAGTTTTTTCTGGTCGATCTGCGGCGCGAGGGGTGGAAGTTGCTGCTGGCGGGTATTCTCTTTAGCGCCATCAAGTGGGGAGCGACCAAGCTGTATGCCCTGGCGGTGGTCGAACTCGTGCTATGGCAGGTCGGTCAATGATCTGCCCGAAGCCGGCGGACACCATAACCGGGCCAACCCGGCGACAGTCGCATGTCCGCCGCGAACGCATTCATGTTATCAACCTGTTTTTAAGAGGTTTCCCATCCATGCCAGAAGGTCCCCGCCGGTTGAACCGCACCGCCATTTATAGCGCGCTCGTCGGCGCATGGTGCTGCGCCGGTTCCGCGCTCGCCCAAAACCCGCCCGCCGCCCCCGCCGCGCCCGCGCCTTCGAAAGCCGAGCTGGCCGCCGATTTGGCCAACCGCTTGCTGGCGTGTTCCTACGACGGCAGCCCGGTGCGCTTCGCGCCGCCCGAGCTGTCGGCAGGAGCGGGTTCCGAAGGGGAGGGCGTCGTCGCCGAAATCATGAAATACACCGGCCTTCCCCAAAATTTCGATGTCGTGGCGGGCGAAGTGCCGAACGCGGCGGCGGTGATCGTCATGGGGCCGGACAAACTGCCGCGCCGGGTGATCGCCTACAACCGCCAATTCATGGGCCAAGTGATCAAGGTGACCCAAAACAACAACTGGGCGCCGGTGAGCATCATGGCGCACGAGATCGGCCACCATCTATCGGGCCATACCTTGATGCCCGGCGGCAGCCAGCCGCCCATCGAGCTGGAAGCGGACAAGTTCAGCGGTTTCGTGCTCTACAAGATGGGCGCGCCGCTGGCCGACGCGCAAAAAGCCATCGAAACCTTGGCCCCGGAACAAGACGGCCAGACCCATCCCGGCCGCCCCAAGCGGGTGGCGGCGATCCAACAGGGCTGGAAGCAGGCGTGCAGCCAAAATTCCCAGCAATGCGATGGCGCCGCCGCCACAGCCGGCAAGCCCGCCGCGACGACCGTGGCAAGCGCCCCGCCTGCCGCGCCGACACCCGCGCCCGCGACGCCGGACAAAGCTCCGCCGCCGATCGCCAAGGTCGAACCCGCGCCGGTGATCGCCGCGCCGGTTCAGCCTGCGCCCGCTGCGCCGGTTCCGAGCGCCGGGCCGGTGGTGGCCGCGCCCGGCGCGCTGGACGTGATCCCGATACCCGGCAAGGACGCGGTGCCATCCAAGTTTGATCGCTTCGTGATGGACGAAACCGGTTTGTTCGATCCGGGCGAAAAAGCCAAGCTGGCGAAAGCGATGTACGACTTCGCCAAGGCCAATGAGGTCGAGGTCGTCACTCTGATCGTCAAAGACTTGCACGGCATGAGCGCCGACGAATACGCCTACGCGATGATGCGGCTGTTGCGGGTCGGCAAGATGGAAGTCGGCAACGGCGCGGTGCTGGTGGTCGCGCCGCACCAGAAACAGGTCGGGGCGGCGCTCGGTTCGGGCCTGCATCTGGAAATCGACGACGAGCGCATCCGGGATCTGGTCAAGGGCCGGATGATCGGTTTTATCGAGTCCGGCATGGAGTATCGCAAGGAAGGCGAGCCCGTTTCGGCCAGTTGGAGCGGCAGCGTTTCGGACGCGGCCGATTACATTCGCCGGGATTCGAAAAGCTGGGAATGGACCGTTCGCTACCCGCGGTTCACCGATTTTTTGCAAGCGGCGGCGGACGAGGAAGCCGCCCAAAGGAGGGGCGAATCTTACGATCCGGAAACGTCCCGGACCTGGCGCAAGATCGCGCGCGCGCAAGGCACGATCACCTCGCTCAACGGCCCCAAGGAATACAGCCAGGAGGGTGAAGCCTTTAAAAAGATGCTGGCCAAACGCGCGCCGAAAGGCGGTTATACCACCGAAATCAAAACGTCGGACGGCAAGATTTTGATCGCCTATGTCGACGCGCACACCCAGCAGATGATGACCACTCGACTGGCCGAGGGAAAACCGTTCAGCTTCACCCTGCGCGCGGAAAAGCCCCGAGATATGGTGTTTAACATCTTGAGTTATGACGCGCTTTGATCTGGCATGAACGCCCCCGGCAGGGCCGGGGGTTTCATAGGATATACGCCGGTCAAACCGCCGCAGTTTCAGCGGTAGTAGTCGTGGCGGCAAGAACCGTCAAAAGCTGCCCGATGACAGGCAACAGCGTTTGAAACGACCTCCCGGAGCCGCAGGGGCAAAGGTCGTTGCGGCCCAGTTTTTCCAGCAGTTCCTTGTGGCCGCCCGCGAGCCGCTGGCCTTTCTTGACGCGGCTTTCGGACGGGAAGCCCTTACGGCGCTTGCTGGTGATCTCGAAAGGAACCGGAGAATGGATTGCGAGAAGACATGGCGCACCTCCTGTGAATGTCCCCCGACGGTTGGGGGCGGCCATGATACACCCCACGCTCAAAAAAGCGGGCAGCGAGACAGCGGCCGCCGCAAAAGTTGCCGGCCGGAAAAGTCGGCGTTTTCCGGCAAAAGGCGGTTTTGACCAAGAAGCCTGACGACAGCTTTGCTATGATGGATAAAACCGCGCGGCGAAAACCGCATACTCGGTCGAGGATCGACGAGTCCCAGCCGAAATTTTTCAGCCCACCAAGTCCCACGCGGATCGCCGCGTGCTGGCGAAAACCCGTTTCCAGAGCATGTTTCTCGCGTTAGTGCTGTTGTTGCTGCTGGTCCTGCTCGCCGCCGGCGGCTACGGGATGGTCGCGCCGGCGCGATCCCACGGTAGCCGCCACGTTTATGGCCTTAGCTTGGCGGTTTGCGCCGTCCTGTTGCTGCTGGCGCTGGCGCATCTGCTGGCCGGCCGCGAGCCGCGCCAACTGACCTTGCCGCTGGGTTTGCCCTGGCTGGGGCTGCATTTCCGGCTGGATGCCCTGTCCGCGTTTTTCATGGTCGTGGTCAATCTCGGCGGCGCGGTCGCCAGCCTGTTCGGGTTGGGCTACGGCGCGCACGAGCGCGCGCCGGAACGGGTGCTGCCGTTTTAT
>JAEUPW010000020.1 GCA_016790045.1 Candidatus Competibacteraceae bacterium | reverse complement strand
CCCGACCGCATAACCCCACCCCCCTGGAGAGCTCACCATGGAGACCAACGACATCGAGCATTACAAGCACCGGCTCGTCGAATTGCGGACCGAGCACCGCGATCTCGACGACGTCATCGCCCGTCTGGCCAAGGACCCTTTGGTCGACGAACTGGAACTGAAGCGACTGAAAAAACGCAAACTGATGCTCAAGGACATGATCGCGCATCTGGAAAGCAAAGTAATTCCCGACCTCAATGCCTGACCCGATCCGGGTGGAGCCGTCCGATCCGACCGTCCGAGACGGCATCCGCCCCTTCGCCGCCGCGCTGGCCGCCGCGACCCTCCAAAAAGCTTCTCGACAGGGACCGACGCGCCCCGCCCCGATCCGGCGCTTGTGCTAAAGTAAGGAAAATTTCCCGGTTCGTCCCCGCTCCGCGCGCCGGCTCGAATCGCAGTCGGAACCCTGTCGATCCTCCCATGATCCTAAGCCGCTTCCTCAAGCCCAAGTGGCGCCGCACCGAACCCGCCGACCCCCAGCAAGCCTTACGGGACTTGGACCGCGCCGACCCGAAGCTGGTCGAAATCGCCCGACATGATCCCGACCCGGCGATGCGGCGCACCGCGCTGGAACGGCTGGTCGATCTCGATGCGCTGCAAGGCAGCGCCGACGCCGATGGCGACGACGGCCTGCGCGCGCTCGCCCGAGACCGCTACCGGGACGTGCTGGCCGGCAAAGTCGGCGACGGCCCGCCGCTGGCCGAACGGCTCGAACGCCTGCGCGCCGCTCCCGACGCCGAGTTGATCGACTTTTTGCTCTGGCACGCCACCGAGCCGGAGCTGCGCCTGGCCGCCTTGACCCGGATTGAAGCGGCACCGGCGCTGGTCGAAATCGCGCTGCAAAACCCGCATCAAGATTTGCGCGCGGCCGCGCTGGAGCGAATCGAGGACCCGGAAGCCCTGGAGCGAATCGTGCGCCAGAGCCGCAACCGCGACAAGCGGCTTTACCGGAGGGCGCGGGAGCGCCTCGACGAGCGCCTCGCCGCCCAGGCGCGCACCGACCATCAGGAGCGCTTGTGCGCCGAAATGGAGCAGTTGTTGTGGGACGGCGAAAGCGGCCCCAACGCCGGCCGGTTCCCGAAGCTGGAACAGGAATGGCGCGGCCAGGAAGCGACCGCCTCGGAGGCCATTCGCGAGCGCTACGCCCAGGCCCGCGCCCGATTTCTGGCCGAGCGTCAAGCCAGCGCCGGCCGCCGGACCCAGCGCCTGGAACTGGTCGCCCGTCTGGAAAGCTTGCTGGAGCGCTCGCGCCAGGAAACCCAGGCCGATGCCGAACTGGCCGCATCGATCCAGCAGGCCCTTCAGGAGACGCCGGTCGCCTGGGCTCAGCTCGGACCGGCGCAGGACGCCGAAAGCCGGCGCCTGGAGCAGCGCTTCCAGCACCTGACGCACGACATCAAGGAACAAGAGCGCATCCTGCACCGCAACCAGCTTCGGGCCGAACGCCTGCACGAGGTTTTAAAGCAGGCGGAAGCGCTGCTGGAGCAACCCAGCGAAGTGCGCGAGATCGATTTAAAACAGCTCCGCCAGCGCTGGGACGGCCTGGAGCGCCCCGAATCCCGCGAGCTGAGCAGCCAACTGCAAAACCGGCTCGATGGCCTGCTCGACAAGCTGCGCGCCCGCCTGCAACGCCAGGTCCAACAGCGCGATCAGGAATGGCAGGAGCTTCAGGAGCTGGCGTCCCACCTCGAAACCGCGCTGGAGGAAGGCGAACTCCAACACGCCACCGATCTGCACGATCAAGCTCGCCAGCGGCTGAAACACAACATCGGCCTGACCCGCGCCCAGATGGCGACCGTCGAAGAGCGCCTGCAACATTGCGCCGGCCGCATCGGCGAATTGCGCGACTGGCGGCGCTGGGGCACCCATCAAGCCCGCGAGCAGCTTTGCATCGCCGCCGAACAACTGGTCGGGCTGGAAGCGGACCCCGCCGAGATCGCCCAGCGCATCCAGCAGACCCGAGCGGCCTGGAAAGCGCTGGACCACCGCGAAGGCGCGGCCCCCAAGGCGCTGTGGAAGCGTTTCAACGAGGCGTGCGAGCGCGCCTACGCGCCCTGTCAGGCCCATTTCGAGGCCCAAAACCGCGAACGCCTGCACAATCTGGAAAAGAAGCAAGCGCTGTGCGAGCAGTTGGAGCAGTTCGAGGCGGTCACCGACTGGGATCAGGTGGACTGGCGCGAAGCGGACCGGCTGCGCCAGCGCGCGCGGGAAAATTGGCACAAACTGGGGCCGGTCAACCGCGCCGACCGCAAGACTCTGGATCGCCGTTTCCAGCAGGTGTCGCAACGTCTGGACGCGCGCTTGCACGTCGAGCGCGAGCGCGAAATCCAGCGCCGCCAGCAACTCGTCGAACACGTGCGGTCGCTGTTGGAAAGCCCCGATCTGCGCACCGCCATCGAAGCCGCCAAACGCGCTCAGGCCGAATGGCATCCGACCGTGCAGGCCCCGCCCAGTCAGGAACAAGCCCTGTGGAAAGAATTTCGCGCGGTTTGCGATGCGGTATTCGCCCGCCGCCAGAGCGAACAGCAGGCCGCCGACGCCGAACGCCAGACGCAGTTGTCGCGACGGCTGGAACTCTGCGCCGAAGTCGAGGCCCTGGCGACGGTCGATCACGCGCAATTGGCCTCCGCCCAGGCCCGTTTGCAGGCCGCTCAGGAAGAATGGGAAACCCTCGGCGCGCCGCCCAAATCCGAACAGCGCGCGCTGAATCAACGCTTCGAAACCGCCATCCGGCAATTCGTTCGCCACGAACGGTTGCTGCGCCAGACCGGCACCCGCGAGAGCTTCAAGAACCTGCACGCCCGTTCCCGGCTCTGCGCCCGCCTGGAACGGCTGCTCGCGCTCGCGCCGGTCGACGCCGGCCTCATCGCGCAGGATCGGGATAGCTGGACCGCTTCGCCCTCGCTGCCCGACGCGCTGCTGGAACCGATCCGGCAACGCTTCGACGCCGCCGCGCAGGCTTTGACTGAAACGCCCGAGCGCGCGCCCGAACTCATCGCCGCCCTTGAGCGGAACCTGGAGCGCAAGCGCATTTGGTGTCTGTGCATGGAGATCGTGGCGGGGGTGGAATCGCCGCCCGAATGGGCCCAACAGCGGATGGAATACCAAGTCGCCCGCTTGTCGGCCTCGCTGGCGGGCGCATCGGCCAACAACGGCGACGCGCTCTACGATCCCGGGCTGTTGCAAGAGCAGTGGTGTTTGACCGGCGCGCTGCCCGCCGAGCCGGAAGCGGCGCTGGACGCGCGTTTTCTGGACGCCTTGCGAGCGTGGCAGCAGCGGGAGGAACTCTGAAGCGCTTTGACGCCGCCCGCCCGCCAGCATGAAGCCCGGCGATCTGCTGTTGGCGCTTTTGGCCAACACGGCGTGGGCCTTCAACTTCATCGCGGGCAAAGCCGGCGTCGGCCACTTCCAACCCTTTCTGTTCACCAGCCTGCGCTTCGCGGTTTTACTGCTGGTGTTGTTGCCTTTTCTGCGCTGGCTTCCCGGCCGGATGAGCGGCGTGCTGGGCATCGCGCTGGTGCAGGGCGTGATCCATTTCAGCCTGATTTTTGCGGGCCTGAACGCCAGCGGCGATATCGCCTCGGTCGCCATCGCCAGCCAGTTATACGTGCCGTTTTCGACTCTGCTCGCGGTGATCCTGCTCGGCGAACGGCTCGACCGCCGCCGGTTGCTCGGCTTGATTTCGGCATTCGGCGGCGTGCTGGTGATCGGCTTTGACCCGGTGGTGTTCAACCATCTCGACGCCTTGGCGCTGATCGCCGGCGGCGCGCTGGCGATGGCGGTCGCCACCATCCAGATGCGGCGCTTGCGCGATGTCGGCGTTTTTGCCCTGCAAGGCTGGATCGCGCTGTGCGCCACGCCGGCGCTGGCGCTGTTGTCGGCGCTGTTCGAGGACGGCCAGCGGGCCGCTTTAGAGGCGGCGACCTTGCGGGACTGGGCAACGCCGGTATATTCCGCTTTGGGCGCGTCGCTGGTCGGGCACGGCATCGTCTATCACCTGCTCGGCCGCTATCCGGTCAGCGTCACCACGCCCTTGCTGCTGCTGTCGCCGGTGCTGGCGGTCGCGTTCGGCATGTGGCTTTGGGGCGATGTGCTGACCTGGAAACTGGTCCTCGGCGGGATCATGACGCTGGCCGGCATCCTCGTCATCACCGTGCCCTGGCCGCGCCGCGCTCTCCCTGTTGCCGACTGAGGCGGCGGATTTACAGTTCCCGCCGCACCAGCCGCTCGATCAGCGGTTGCAGGATGATCTCCATCGCGAAACCCATCTTGCCGCCCGGCACCACGATGGTGTTGCGCCGGGACATGAAGGAATCGTGAATCATGTGCAACAGATTGACGAAATCCGGCTGGGTCTTGCGGGTGTCTTTGAACCGGATCACCACGAAGCTTTCATCGAGCGTCGGGATATCGCGAGCCGTGAAGGGATTGGAGGTGTCCACGGTCGGCACGCGCTGGAAGTTGATGTCGGTGCAGGAAAATTGCGGCACGATGTAATGGGTGTAGTCATACATCCGGCGCAGGATGGTGTCGGTGACCGCTTCGGCGCTGTAGCCGCGCTCGGCGGTGTCGCGATGGACTTTTTGAATCCATTCCAGGTTGACGATGGGCACCACGCCGATCAGCAGATCGACATAGCGCGCGACGTTGACTTTGTCGGTGACGACCCCGCCGTGCAGCCCTTCGTAAAAGAGCAAGTCGGTTCCGGCCGGAAGATGGGTCCAGGGGGTAAACGTGCCTGGCTCACGATCGAAGCGGCACGCCTCTTCCCAATCGTGCAGGTAGCGCCGATGCAGGCCGGTGCCGCGTTCGCTGTATTCCATGAACAGCGATTCCAGCCGGTCGAACAGATTGCCTTCGGGGCCGAAATGGCTCAGATGGCGCCCTTCAGTGTGAGCGAGTTCGATCTGCCGTTTCATCTCCGCCCGGTCGTAGCGGTGAAAGCTGTCACCTTCGACTAAGGCGGCGTCGATGCCATCCCGCCAGAAAATGTGTTCCACCGCCACCCGAACGGTCGAAGTGCCCGCGCCGGACGAACCGGTGATCGCAATAATCGGATGCTGTTTCGACATGACACTCCACGCGGCGGACTTCGGGCGGGAGACAGTATAACCGGATTGATATTGCAGTGCAGCAAATTGGTTTAGATGCTTTTTAAGTGTAAAGAATGAAATAATAATTTTCGATATTACAAGTTGAATGATCGTAAAGGTCCGCCTCTGGCTATCTACATGACCTGAAACGTGGTGGGGAAACTGCGGAGAGCGACTGTGCGTACATCCGCTTGACGTGAGGACAGGTGATCATAGCGGAGCAGATAATTATCGAAGCTGAGGCGATCCGAGGGAACACCTCGAGTCGGCGGCAGTACAGGTTCAAGCTCAAACAGCAGTTGGCCGGTTGGCGCTGCCTTCAAGGCGTTAGGTACTGTAGTCACGAGATATTGAGCCAGAGGGCAAGGCATCTGATGTGCACGGCGGCGAGGAAGGATTTGGAGTTTTTGGCGTATCTTGTGGCGATGCCGCGCCAGCGCTTGAGATGCAGAAAGGCATTTTCGACCAGATGGCGGAGTTTGTGGAGATCCTCGTCATAAGGTCTTTGAGCCACACGATTTTTCTTCGGCGGGATCACGGCGGCCATGCCCTGGGCCCCCGCTTGGGCCAGAATTGCGTCGGTGTCATCGCCCTTGTCCGCCAGCAGATGCTCCGCGTGCAACCCCTCGATCAGGCGGCCAGCATGCGTGCAATCCGCGTCTGTACCTTGAGTGACAAGGACTCGGACCGGCAGACCAAACGCATCCACGGCCAGATGGATCTTGGTGTTGAGCCCCCTTTTGTGCGGCTCATATCCTGATTGCCGCCTTTTGCGCCGGAAGCATGGGGATGCACCTTGCAGTGGCTGGCGTCGATCATCAGCCATGCGTAATCCGGCTCATCGATCAGAATGTCCAGCAGTTTTTCCCACACCCCCGCGTCTCGCCAGCGGATAAAACGGCGGTGCGTGTTGCTCCATCCTCCATAGTCCGGCGGAAGATCCCGCCACGGTGCGCCCGTGCGCAATA
>JAEUPW010000012.1 GCA_016790045.1 Candidatus Competibacteraceae bacterium | reverse complement strand
CCAGCCGCGATGCGCGTCCAGCGCGTCCGCCAGGGCTTCGATCCCGCTGCCCAGCGCGGCGCTCGCCGATAAAGCCGGCACCTGCCAGCCTTCGGGGTCCATTTGCCGCCGCAAGGTGTTTTTCACTTCGGATAACGTCTTGCGCGCCGCCATGCCGATATCTTCCTTGTTGACGACAATGACGTGCGGCACTTCCATAATGCCCGCTTTCAAAAACTGGATGCTGTCGCCGGAGGCCGGTTGCGCCACGAAACAGGTCGTGTCGGTCATCTTCGACACGTCGATTTCCTTCTGACCGACGCCGACCGTTTCCACCAGCACGATATCAAAGGCCGCCAGCATCGCCAGACTCATCGGCCAGACTTCGGCGCTCAAGCCACCGAATTCGCCGCGACAAGCCAGCGAGCGGATGAACACCTCGCGATCCGCGCCGCTGGCGTGCATCCGCAAGCGGTCGCCCAGCAGCGCGCCGCCGGTGATCGGGCTGGACGGATCGACCGCCAAAATGGCGACCTTCCGCTCGCGCCGCCGCCAGACCTGGATCAAGGCGGCGGTCAGCGAGGATTTTCCCGCGCCCGGCGGACCGGTGATGCCGATCAAATGGCCGCCGGTCTCCAGCTTATCGGCCGGCAACGCATCCAAAAACGCGGCGGCGCACTGGCGGGCCGCCGGGCGACGGTCATCCAGCAAGTTGAGCGCCCGGGCCAGCGCCAACCGGTCGCGACCGCTGACGGCGGCGGCCAGCGACTCCGGCTCCGGAAGGGCCAGACTCATGCCACCGCGACCGGTTTCAAATCGTTGGCCTTCCGAATCAGGTTGAGGATATCGACCATGATGCCGTTCATGTCGATATCCTTCGGCGTGTAGACGGCGGCGATGCCCCGGTCTTTCAACAGCTTGGCGTCGCTTTCCGGGATGATGCCGCCGATCACCACCGGCAGCTTCTTCAAACCCACCTTATCGAGCTGGTTAAACACATCTTCGACCATTTCGATGTGGCTGCCGGACAGCACCGACAAACCGATCAAGTGCACGCCTTCTTCCAGCGCCGCCTTGGCGATCTGTTCCGGGGTCAGGCGGATGCCTTCGTAGACGATCTCGAAGCCGACATCGCGGCCCTTGACCGCAATCTGTTCCGCGCCGTTGCTGTGACCGTCCAGCCCCGGCTTGCCGATCAGCAGGCGCAACGGGCGACCGATTTCCTCGCCGGTCTTGCTGACCTGCGTGCGAATCGCGGTGGCGCGGGCGCTGCGGGCGTCGTCGTTGGCCGGAATGTCGATGCCGGTCGGCGCGCGATATTCGCCGAAAATATCGCGCAAAGTCTGCGACCATTCGCCGGTAGTCACCCCGGCATGGGCGCACAGGATCGACGCGGGCATGATGTTGGAGCCGCCGCGCGCGGTTTCGGCCAGAGTGGCCAGCGCCGCCTTGACCTCGGCGGCGTTACGCTGGGCGCGGAAGGCGTTGAGCCGCTCGATCTGCTCGCGTTCGGCGCGCGGATCGACTTTCATGATGCCGCTGTCCTTGCCGCCGGTCAGCGGCGATTCCTCGGTTTCCTTGAAGCAGTTTAAGCCGACGATCTTGAGCGCGCCGCTTTCGATGGCGCGCATCCTTTCGGTGTGGCTGGTGACCAGTTGTCGCTTGACGTAGCCGGACTCGATGGCCTGCACCATGCCGCCCTGCTCCTGCACCCGCGCCATTTCCTGAGTCGCGCCGTCCACCAGTTCCTTGACCTTGGCCGCGATCACCGGCGAGCCGTCGAAAATATCGCCGTATTCCAATAAGTCCGTTTCCATCGATAAGACCTGCTGCATCCGCAACGCCCACTGCTGATCCCACGGGCGCGGCAAGCCGAGCGCCTCGTTCCAGGCCGGCAACTGGATGGCGCGGGCGCGGGCGCGCTTGGACAGAGAGACGCCGAGCATTTCCAGCACGATGCGCTGCACGTTGTTTTCCGGCTGTGCTTCGGTCAGGCCGAGCGAGTTGACCTGCACGCCGTAGCGAAAGCGGCGCATTTCCTCGCTTTGCGCGCCGTAGCGTTCCTGGGTCAGTTGGTCCCACATCTCGCCGAAAGCCCGCAGCTTGCAGGTTTCCTCGATAAAGCGAATGCCCGCGTTGACGAAGAAGGAAATCCGCCCGACCACCTGCTCGAAGCCGTCCGCGCCGATCTGGCCGGAATCGCGC
>JAEUPW010000176.1 GCA_016790045.1 Candidatus Competibacteraceae bacterium | reverse complement strand
GGCCCCGCAGACTTTGCGATGCCGGATGGCGATCAAAAAATTGCATATCGCGCCGAACCAGTTTTTACATGCGGCCAGCGTCGTGGCGCTGGCGGATACGGCCTGCGGTTACGCCGCTTTCGCCCATTTGCCTGACGGGGCGGAATCGTTCACGACCATCGAGCTCAAAAGTAATTTTTTGGGAACCGCCCGCGATGGCGGCAGCGTCGGCTGCACCGCCACCGCCCAACACTTGGGCCGCAACACGCAAGTTTGGGATGCCGTCGTCACCGATGAAGCAACCGCTCGAACGATCGCGCTATTTCGCTGCACGCAGATGATTCTTTATGCCAGGCCGCGCCCCTGACCTTTCGCGTCATTTGAAAAGTCGATCTCATCTCACGGGAGCCAGAAACCGCTTTCCCGCCACAACCGGGGCGAGCGCGTGAGAATCTGGGTCGATGCCGACGCTTGCCCGGTGCCGGTGAAGGAAACGATTTTCCGCGCTTCGCGCCGGGTCGGATTTCCGGTGACGCTCGTCGCCAATCGTCCGCTATCGTCTCCGCCGGGGCAGCGGATCGAGACCATCCAGGTCGGCAGCGGCTTCGACGAGGCCGATCACTATCTGGTCGAGCACGCGCAACCGGGCGATCTGATCGTCACGGCAGACGTCCCGCTCGCCGCGCGACTGGTGGCCCAGGGGATCGCGGCGCTCAATCCGCGCGGCGAGCTTTACACCTCGGAGAACATCCGGGAACGGCTGGCCCTGCGCGATCTGAAGGAGAGTTTGCGCTCGGCGGGGGTCGGCTCCGGGGGGCCAATGCCCTACCATGCCCGCGACCGCCACGCCTTTGCGAACAGTCTGGATCGTTGGCTGGCGCGCAATTACCGTCCACTGGAAGCGCCCTGAAATCGTCGCTATCCGATTTTACGGGATGGAGCGAGGGGCCTGCCGAGGGCGGAGCTTGCATGAAATTGACAGACGGGCCACAACTTGAACCGGCTCGGAACCGGAAAGCACGCTAAGCTCAATCGGGCGCGAATCGGGGAGAGGCCGGTGCGGTCAACGAAGTGGTGGGCGATGCTGGGCTCGAACCAGCGACCCCTACCGTGTGAAGGTAGTGCTCTCCCACTGAGCTAATCGCCCGCTTAAAGCAGAAAATCAGTATACCGATTCGCGAGCGATCTTGACAAGCCTCCGGCAGAAGTCGTGAATTTGGACTGGCAGGGTAATTGCTTGACCAAGACAAGACAGCGAGTGGCGGAACCTTCTCCGGTTCGCCTTCTCAAATTAAATTAAGTTATATAAGAACGCAGCCTATAATAATTTTCTGCAAAAACCGGCGTGGAGCGGAGCCTTGATTAACCCAATAACCTCCGGATTGGCGGTCTCTGGCTATGGGGGTCTGTTATTTCCCTATTATGACATCGGACCCAGGGGACGCGCGCCACGGCTGGCGCTGGTCGCGGACCTTCACGGCCAGGACTTGAACGGCCTATTCGTTTTGTCGAGGCTGGCGGCTTTCCTGCGGAGCATCCGCCTGGGCGAGCGGCGCGCTTTGCGGTTGCGCGAACGCATCGTCATCGTCCCCACCATCAACTGTCTGGAATCGCTGGATCCGCGAAAACTCCCGCAACGGGCGGGCGGTCAGCGGCGTTCGCTGTGGTCCGTGATCGTGGAAGCGTTGCTGGCGCTGACACGCGCCGCCTACTATCGGGTGAACATCCATCAAGTCAGCCTGGACGTCGAGGAAATCCCCCAAATTCGCCTGTACTCGCCCAGCGACGACGAGCGGGCCACGGCCTGCCTGTTCGGTCTTCCGGCGGTGATCGAACGGCCGATGGAGCACGAGGCGGCCTCCGGGCTGACCCATGCGTGGCGCGAGCAGGGCGGCGAGAATTTTTCGATCTACGCCGGCCAGTCGGGAAGCGTGCAAACCCAACATTGCGAAACCGTCTTCCGGTCTTTGGTGGCCTTTCTCGACCGAACCGGCATCATCAGCGGGCTGAAATCGACCGATGAAGAGGAGTTGGGCTATTTTGGCCTGCGCCAAATTGTGGTGGTATCGGCGGCGCAGCCCGGCATTTTCGCATCGCCCTTGGAAGTGGGCCGCTGGGTCCGCGAAGGCGAAGAATTGGGCCAGATTTACGATAGCTTTTCCGGCAAGGCGCGGGAACCAGTGGTCGCGCCCGTTTCGGGTTTGCTGGCGAGCCTGCGCCGGCAGCCGTTGCTGGGCAAGGGCGAATTGCTGGCGCGGATTCTGTTGCCGGACGCCGCCTGTCGCGAAGCCAGGGCCTGTTTTGCATGAGCGACGCGGCGGGTTTCGATCGCGCATCAGCCCGCCGACGGTTGCTGGAGCGGGTGGTGGCCGAAACCCGCGAAACCGCGCACTTGACCGGCTGTCACGAGTTGAGCGAGCGCGTGCTGCGGGCGATGGAGGAGGTGCCCCGCCACCGTTTCGTGCCCGCCGAGCAACTGGATTTGGCCTATATCGACCGGCCCTTGCCGATCGGGCGCGGCCAGACCATTTCTCAGCCGTTTATCGTGGCCTTGATGACCGAGTTGCTGCGCCCCCACCCTCGGGCTACAGTGTTGGAAATCGGGACCGGTTCCGGCTATCAGACGGCGGTGCTCGCGCGCTTGGCGCATCGGGTTTATTCGGTGGAGCGAATTCCCGAATTGGCCGAAGCCGCCACGCGGCGCTTGGCCGACCTCGGCGTCGGCAATGTCGAGATTCTGAACGCCGACGGCGGGCTGGGCTGGGCGGAAAAAGCGCCGTTTGACGGCATCATGGTCACGGCGGCAGCCGGAGAGGTGCCTTCCGCGCTATTGGAGCAGTTAAAGCCCGGCGGACGGCTGGTGATTCCGGTGGGGCAACAGCATCGCTCGCAAGACTTGCGCGTGATCGTCAAGGGCGAACAGGGCAAGGTGGAATCGCGCGGCGTGCTGTCGGTGGTGTTCGTGCCGCTGGTGCGGGATCGGCCTTTAATCTAGCCGTTCGGCAATGAAATGCCGGTCAATTTCTTGAACAGAGCCACCGCGTAAGAGTCGGTCATGCCGGAGACAAAATCGGTGATGGCGAGCACCCGCCGGTAGAGGTCGGCGGCAGGTTGCCGGCCCGGCCCGACGAATTGCTCCGGGATCAGATGAACCAGCATCCGGCTCTTGGGCGAAGCGTTCGCGCCCTTGATGGCGATATCGTTGACCGTGGTGACGAAGGTTTCCAGCAACCCTCCCAGCACCTCGAAACCCGCCGCCTCCACTTCCACCACCGGCTTTGACACGTACACCCGATTTTCGCCGCAGTCTTTGAGCGCGTGCATGGCTCCGGCGGCAGGGATCACGTCCAGCAGTTCCTCGGCCAGCGCGCCGGCCAGAATGCGGCTCTCATTCTCCATAAAACACCGATGAACTTGATCGATGATCGCGCCGATGGTCTTGGCGCGCAGGTATTCGATGCGCTCCTTGGGTCGGGTGATGCGATCCATCTTGCGCCGGGCGCGATCCGGCTCTCCGGTCAGCGGCAACAATAGCTCGCACACGTCCTCGTACCGGAGTTGTTGCAGCCGGAAGGCGTCTTCCACGTCGATGATCCGGTAGCAAATGTCGTCGGCCGCTTCGAGCAAATAGGCCAGCGGATGGCGGCTCCACGCGCCGGGTTGCACCGGCTCCAGCCCCAGTTGCCCGGCCACTTCCGCGAACAAATCGCCGTCGTCCTGATAAAAGCCGAATTTCTTGAAAGCGATGCTGGACGGCGGTTCGACTGGCAGGATCGAGGCGCGCGGGTATTTGGTAAAGGTGCCGAGCGTCGCGCAGGTCAGTTGCATCCCGCCGGGATTGTCCGGGCTTTGCAGGCGGGTAATGATGCGAAATCCCTGGGCGTTGCCTTCAAAGCGGATGAAATCTTGCCGTTGCAATTCGCTTAATTGCTCCAGCACGGCCTGACCGGTTCGGGAGGCGGTGAACCATAGCCGAATGGCATCTTCTCCGGCGTGGCCGAAGGGCGGATTGCCGATGTCGTGGGCAAGACTGGCGGCGGCCACCACCGCGCCGAAATCCTGCGGGTAAACGCCTTGCAGCTTGTGGCGCCTGATCACGCTGTCGCCGACCATCGTGCCCAACGACCGCCCGACGCTGGACACTTCCAGGCTGTGGGTCAGGCGGGTGCGGACGTAATCGCTTTGCGAGAGCGGAAAAACCTGGGTTTTGTCCTGCAAGCGCCGAAATGCAGAAGAAAACACGATGCGGTCGAAATCGCGCTGAAAGTCGGTGCGCGCTTCGTTGTCGGGATGCTGGCGGGACAGCCCTAAGCGAGCGCGGGAGAGCAGGCGGTTCCAGTCCATGATCAGAGATGGAAATCGTGATTTGTACGCTTAAAAGTCGCCGCTATAGGCCCGGTGCTGTCGAATAAAGTTGCAGCCGTGGCTCCACTCGCGCAATGGCTTCAAAGTCGCGGTCGTCGTGCAATAAGGCGATTTCGTTTTCGATGGCTTGGCGCGCGATCAGGCAATCGTTTGAACTGCGCGGCGTTACGCCAGCCCAACGACAGCGGCAATCAAGATGAGCGGCGGCAATATGCGTCGCGGCGAGATCGTTGGATCGCAACAGCGGCAGATCGGAAAAGTAGCGTTGAAGCTTGGAAAAATTTTCATCGGAAATAGCGCCTTGTAAAATTTCTTGCAAAATGAGCGGCGTCGAGGCGACGGTAATTTCCGATTCGAGGACCCGTTTCAAGTGTTGAACCGCTGGCCGGTCAGCATTTCGCAGCAGACCGATCCACGCCGAGGTATCAACGAGGATCATAACCGGCGCGGGCTGCCTTATGATTGTAGGCGGGGTCGATTAAATTCTGGCCGACCAGTTCAAGAATGCGCCGCTGCTTCTGGTTGGCCACGAACCGCCGCAAGGCGATATCCACCGCTTCCCGCTTGGTCTTCACGTTTGTTAACCGCATGACTTCACTGACAAGATCATCATTGAGTACGATGTTGGTGCGCATGTACACCTCCTAGTGTGTATATCTTAAGCGCCGGGATATAGCCGAGCAAGCGCAATCACTCCTCGCGCGCCAAAGCTTCCAGCGCTTCTTGGGCATCCAGCCAATGGCTTTCGATCTGGTCCAAATCCTTGTCGACCTGCGCTTTGCGCAACAGCAAATCCTTCAGCCGATTTTTGTTGCTGTCCTCATACAGCGCCGGTTCGAGCAGTTCATCGTGTAGGCGCGCTTGTTCGACGTGCAATTTCTCCAGGCGCTGCTCCAGTTTTTTGAGCTGCTGTTCCAAGGGCTTGCGCTTGATCGCCAACTGCTGGCGGCGTTCGGCTTCCTGCCGTTTCTGTTCGCGGCGTTCGAGCGCGCTGTTGCCATCGCCAGCGCCAGCGGAACGCGGCGCGGTTTCTCGATTGGCCGCCCGTTGCCGCTCGTTCAGCCAATCGCGGTAATCGTCCAGATCGCCGTCGAAGGGTTGCGCCCGGCCTTCCGCGACCAATAGAAATTCATCGGTGACGGTGCGTAGCAAGTGGCGGTCGTGCGACACCACGATCAGCGCGCCCCGGTAATCCTGCAAAGCCAAGGTCAGCGCGTGGCGCATGTCCAGATCGAGATGGTTGGTCGGCTCGTCCAACAGCAACAAATTCGGCCGTTGCCAGACCAGCAAGGCCAGAGCCAGCCGGGCTTTTTCGCCGCCGGAGAAGGGCGCGACCGGCTCCAGGGCACGGTCGCCGTTAAAGCCGAAGCCGCCGATGAAATCCCGCAATTGCTGGTCGGTGGCGCGCTCGTCCACCTGTCGCAGATGGCGCAGCGCGCTCCAGTCGGGCCGCAGTTGCTCCAGTTGGTGCTGGGCGAAATAGCCCACCGCCAAACCTTGACCGCTCTCGATCCGGCCGGCCAGCGGCGGCAACATGCCGGCCAGCAGTTTGATCAGCGTCGATTTGCCCGCCCCGTTCGGTCCCAACAGGCCCAAACGGGTGCCGGGGTGAATGGCCAGCTTCACCTGCTCCAGCACCCGCCGCTCGCCGTAACCGGCGGCGACTTTTTCGACCGCCAGCAACGGATTGGGCAAACGTCCTGCGTCGGCAAACTGGAACTCGAACGGCGAATCGACATGGGCGGCGGCGATGCGCTCCATCCGCTCCAGCGCCTTGATCCGGCTTTGCGCCTGCCGGGCCTTGGTGGCTTTGGCCCGAAAGCGGGCAATGAAGCTTTCCAGGTGGGCGATTTCCCGCTGCTGTTTCTCGTAAGCCGCTTGCTGCAAGGATAGCCGCGCGGCGCGCTGGTCCTCGAATGCCGCATAATTGCCGCTGTAGAGCGTGATCAGGCGCTGGTCGATATGGGCGATGTGATCGATCACGTTGTCCAGCACATCGCGGTCGTGGGAGATCAGCAGCAGCGTGCCGGGGTAGCCGCGCAACCACTGTTCCAGCCACAGCACGGCGTCGAGATCGAGATGGTTGGTCGGCTCGTCCAGCAACAGCAAATCGGAACGGCACATCAAGGCCTGCGCCAGATTCAAGCGCACCCGCCAGCCGCCGGAAAATTCCGCCACCGGGCGCTCCAACCGATCGGCGGCAAACCCCAGCCCCGCCATCAGCTTGCCGGCGCGGGCGCGGGCGCTATAGCCGTCGATGGCCTCGAAGCGGGCGTGCCATTCCGCTTGTCGCGCGCCGTCATGAGCGGCTTCGGCGGCTTGTAAGCCGCGTTCGATCCGACGCAATTCGGCGTCGCCATCGAGCACGTATTCCAAGGCCGGAACCGTCAGAGCCGGCGTCTCTTGGGCGACGTGAGCGATGACCCAGCGCGGCGGTCGGTCGAGATCGCCGGCGTCTTGGTGCAATTCGTCGAGCAACAGCGCGAACAGGGTGGATTTACCGGAGCCGTTCGCGCCGATCAACCCGACCTTCCAGCCGGGATAAACGGTCAGCGAAACGCGGTCAAAGAGCGGCTTGCCGCCGCGTTGCAGGGAAAGTTGGCGTAGAGTCAGCATGGTGGGCGAAGTTTATCAGCTTGCCGCGACAGGGACCGCGCGAAGCTCAGGCTGCTGGCTTACAATCGGCGCGCCAGCCCAAACCGCTCGAATGCCATGAACGATGACGAGTTGCTCCGCTATAGCCGACAGATTCTGCTGCCGGATTTCGACATCGCAGGCCAGGAACGGCTGCGACGGTCCCATGTGCTCATCATCGGATTGGGCGGGCTCGGTTCGGCGGCGGCGATGTATCTGGCGGCGGCAGGCGTGGGCCGCCTCACCTTGGTCGATTTCGACAAGGTCGATCTGTCCAACCTCCAGCGCCAAATCATCCACCGCACGGCGGACATCGGCCGACCCAAGGTCGAATCAGCCCGCGATGCGCTGGCGGCGCTCAATCCGCTGGTTGAGGTCAACGCGCTTGCGCGGGCATTGGCTGACGCGGAACTCGCGCGACAGGTCGAGCGCGCCGATGTGGTGGTGGACGCCAGCGACAATCTTTCGACCCGCCTGCCGATTAACGCCGCTTGTGTCCGCGCCGCGACGCCGCTGGTATCGGGCGCGGCGATCCGTTGGGAAGGGCAAATCCTGGTCTGGCAGCCTGGTGGGGAAGGCGCGTGCTACCGCTGTCTTTATCGCGATGCCGCAAACGATCCCGAAACCTGCGCGCAAACCGGTGTGCTCGCCCCGCTGGTCGGCGTCATCGGCAGCTTGCAAGCGGTAGAAGCGATCAAGGTCTTGACCGGGCTCGGCGAAACGCTCGACGGCCGGCTGTTGTTGCTGGATGTCGCCCGCATGGACTGGCGAGTCGTAAAAGCGCGGCGCGATCCGGCTTGTCCGGTTTGCGCGCGGCGTTCCGTCTGAGCGCTCGTGTGCGCAGGTCCTGACGCAATCGCCATTTGAGTTTCTGATCTTTTGCGCCAGTGCAGTCAAACGGCGGGCAGCCGCCGGATGTTTCGATAATGGACTACTCTTGCAGGGGAGGTTTCAGGCTGAACCTTCCAAAAGACGGAACATGATTTTTAACAAATTCATCGTATGAGGAACGGAATCGGCCGCACCAGCCGGCTGGTTTTTCGGTCGCCCCGAGGGGGGCTTTGCCAGCAAAAGTCTGAAAATCGGCGAACAGGCAGGCGCGAAACTACAATGTAGGTTTTACTGCACTGCACGTACCAACAGTGCTCCAATAGCAAAGATGAAGGCGGTACGGGAATTGCAAAATTCGATAGAGCTGGATTCGGGCCGGGCGGTCTATCGCGCAAACCGCTCGTTTTCTACCGCCGTTCAAACAACCGGCCAAACCCTTTATTATCGGTTTGGACCTGAGCGTTTCAGGTTATTGCATCGTGAATTGATTTTATGGGCGTCATTCAGATTGGGAAGTGTCTAGGTCCCGTAACGCGCACAAATTCGATTGCCGCAAAATTTAGCCTAGCTTGTAATGCAATTCTTCAAGAAGAAGACGGCTTTAAAAAATTTTACTATTGACCTCCTATTCGCTGGTATGGAATAAAAAAATGGGTTTACTGGCTCGACCCTTAACCAGAACTTTTCTCGCCGCTATCATCGCCGCAGGATTGACATTAATTGTTACCAATCTTTCCTTTTTCGCGCTTTTAGAGCTTAAAGGTTTGGATTTGTTGTTCGCGTTGCGCGGTGTCCAGCCCCCGCCCAGCCAAATCGTCATCGTCGCCATCGACGAATTGTCCTTGTCCGAAATCAAGCGGCAATGGCCGTGGCCGCGCGGCATTCACGCGCAATTGATCCGCCAGCTCAACCGGGCGGGCGCTAAAGTGATCGGCTTGGATGTGCTGTTTTCCGAACCCTCGGAGCCCGAGGAGGATCTCGCGTTGGAGCAAGCCATGCGGGAGGCGGGCAATGTCGTCCTGGTCAGCGCTATCGGCGTGGTGAACGACCCCTTGTTCCGGCTGACCACCCGCATCGACCCTTTGCCCTCCTTGGCCAAGGTCGCCGAAGTCGGGAGCCCCATTATCACGGTCGATCCCGATGGCGTGGTGCGGCGTTCGCGCTTGCTCTCGCCGGGCCTGGCGTCTTTCGCCTTGCAAGTCGTCGGCAAATATCTCTCGGCCCCTGAGCGCAACATATTGAGCAAGCAGGATTTTTCCAAAGAATTGCTGATGGATTTCCGGGGGCCGCCGCGCACGGTTAGCACGGTCTCCTATTATCAGGCGCTCGATTACGCGCGCTTGCTCCCGCCGGGCGTTTTTAAAGACAAAATCGTGCTGGTGGGCCGCTCGCTGGAGACGATTCCGGAAGCCCAGCATTTGTCGGGCGACACCTTTTTTACGCCGTTCTCTTGGGTGTCGGGCCATACCACTGCGGGGGTGGAAATCCAAGCGACCCTGATCAGCAATCTGCTGGATGGTTCCTTCGTGTCAACGCTCGGCAAACCCGCGCACGCGCTGTTGGTGCTGGGTTTTACCCTGGTTCCCGGATTGCTCTTGATCGTGCTGAGGCCGGTGGTGGGTTTGCTGGCGATGGTCGGCATCGTCGGCGCGTTTTTCGTTATCGCCCATCTGGTTTTTACCCAATTCACGCTCTGGCTGCCGCTTTTTTCGATTTTGGTTGGCGTCGCCCTGGTTTACGGGAGCCATCTGTTGGCGCGTTCCTTGATGATGGAACAGGATCGCCGCCGCTTGCTGGAAGAAGCCAACCGCAATCTGGAGGCCAAAATCGCGGAACGCACGCAAGAGTTGACTCACGTCAATCAACAGTTGGTCAGCCGCAACCAGCAAATCGAAATCGCCTACAAGGAACTTGGCCGCACCCAGGACCAGTTGATTCATTCGGAAAAGATGGCCTCGCTGGGCTTGTTGGT
Source organism: Candidatus Competibacteraceae bacterium (assembly GCA_016790045.1). GTDB lineage: Bacteria > Pseudomonadota > Gammaproteobacteria > Competibacterales > Competibacteraceae > Competibacter_A. The sequence continues at coordinate 38,955 of JAEUPW010000176.1, read as the reverse complement.
CGCCGGCATCGCGCACGAATTGAATAATCCGATCAGCTTTGTCCACAACAACTTGGAGTTTATCGAGGAATACATCGAACGGTTGAACGGCATTATCCTGGCTTATTCCGGTCTGACCGGCGCGGAAGATCAAAAACGCCGGCACGGCGACAAGCAAAAGGAAATCGCCCGCTTCGAGACCATCGAAAAAAACTTGCAAGAGCTGATCGCCAGTTGTAAAAGCGGAGCGGACCGGGTCAAGCAAATCGTGCTGGATTTGCGCACCTTTTCGAGAACCGACGATTTGGGTTTGGTGCCAGCCGATTTGCAAGCCGGCATCGAATCCACGTTGAATCTGCTTTCCAGGGAGCACAAGGACCGGATCGTCATCCACCGCGACTACGACGGCTTGCCGCCGGTGGAATGCTACGCCGGGCAGATCAATCAAGTGTTCATGAACTTGCTGCAAAACGCCGCCCAGGCCATTCCTGATCGCGGCCAAATCTGGATCAAAACGGAAGCCTTGGGCGACCGGGTGAAGATTTCTATCAAAGACAGCGGCAAGGGTATTCCCGCCAAGGATTTAGAGCGCGTTTTCGATCCGTTTTTCACGACCAAGCCCTTCGGTGAAGGCACCGGTTTGGGCCTCAGCATTTCCTATGGCATCATCGAAAAACACGGCGGCAGAATCGCGGTGACCAGCGAGGCGGGGGAGGGAGCGGAGTTTACGGTGGAATTGCCGGTCCATATGAGTAGGAAAAACGCATGAAACAACGCCACAAGCTGCTCGTAGTAGACGATGAAAAAGACATCTTGCGAACGCTCACGCTGACGTTTGAAGAGGATTACGATGTCTTTACCGCCCGAAGCGGCATGGAAGCGTTGAGCGTGCTCGAACGGCACGAGATCGCGCTGGTCATCGCCGACCAGCGCATGCCGGAAATGACCGGGGTCGAATTGCTGCAAAAGGCGATTCAACTGCGCCCGAGCGCCATCCGGATCATCCTGACCGGCTACACCGATACCGCCGCGCTCATCCAGGCGATCAACAAGGGGCACATTTATCAGTATGTGACCAAACCCTGGGACCGCCAGGAGTTGCGGATCACGGTCAAGCGGGCGCTGGACAGGTACGAGCTCGGCCAGGAAAACGAGCGGCTGCTGCTGGAGTTGCAAGCCGCCAACGATCAACTGCGCGACGAAAATACCTTTATCAAAAAGGAGTTGCACAAGGAACTGAAATTCGCCGAAATCGTCGGCCACAGCGCGGCGATGCGCCGGGTGTTCGACCTGGTCCAGAAAGTGATCGACACGCCGGTGGCGGTGTTGCTGACCGGCGAAACCGGGACCGGCAAGACGTTGCTGGCGCGCTATATCCACTACAACGGCCCGCGCAAGGACAAGCTGTTCGTGGAGCAAAACTGCGGCGCGCTGCCCGAAGCGCTGTTGGAAAGCGAATTGTTCGGCCACAAAAAAGGCGCGTTCACCGGCGCGGTCCAGGATCAGAAGGGCCTGTTTGAAGCGGCGGACGGCGGCACGGTTTTTCTGGACGAAATCAGCGAAATGAGCCCGCTGCTGCAAGTCAAGCTATTGCAGATCTTGCAGGAAGGCCGCTTCCGCCGGGTGGGCGACAATTCCTACCGGCAGGTCGATGTGCGCATTATCTCGGCGACCAACAAAGATCTCGATACCGAAATCAGAAACAACCGGTTTCGTTCCGACCTGTATTACCGGATCAACGTGTTTCCGATCCATATCCCGCCGCTCAGAGAACGCTTGGAAGACATTCCCTTGCTGGCGGATTTCTGCCTGAAAAAGTATGGCAAGCGTTTTTTGAGGCGCGTCGACGGTTTTAGCGAAGAGGTGCTGGGCGAGCTGAGCCGCTACAATTTTCCGGGCAATGTCCGGGAACTGGAAAATCTGATCGAACGGGCGGTGTTGCTCAGCTCCTCGTCGCTGATCGAGATAGGCGATTGGCTTCCGCAGCCTTGTTACAATCCGGGCGTCAGTTCGCGCATGGAGCAAATGGAGCGCTCGGAAATCATCCGCTTGCTGGAGATGCACCACGGCAAGCACCATTTGGTGGCGCGGGATATGGGCATGAGCCGCACCACCTTATGGCGGCGGCTGAAATACTACGGCATTCAAATCGCCGAAGAAGCGACCGTGTCCGGTAGAACCGCGCTTTAAGCGCTCGCTCGGCGCAGCGGTTTAAATTAAACCGGGCGATCCGGCTTTTTAGGGGGCTCGCATGACCTTCTCCATCGTCGCCTTCGATCCGGCCAACGGCGATTTGGGCGTGGCCGTCCAGTCCAAATTTCCCAATGTCGGCGTTTCGATCCCGTTCGCCAAAGCCGGGGTGGGGGCGGTGGCGACCCAATCCTATTGCAACACCAGTTACGGGCCGCGCGGGCTGGCGCTGCTGGAAAACGGCGCGTCGCCCCGCCAGGCGCTCGATATCCTGACCGCCGCCGACGGGCAACGCGATTACCGTCAAGCCGGCATCATCGACGCCCGAGGCCAGGCCGCCAGTTTCACCGGCGCGCACTGTTTCGATTGGGCGGGCGACGTCAGGGGCGTTTGCTGCGCGGCGCAAGGCAACACCGTGACCGGACCGGAGGTGGTGGCCAGCCTGACGCGGACCTTCGAGCAGGCCAAGGGCTCGCTGGCCGAACGCCTGCTCGCGGCCCTGAACGCGGCTCAGGCCAGCGGCGGCGACCGGCGCGGCCAGCAGTCGGCGGCGCTGAAAGTGGTTCGAGCGGGCGGCGGCTACGGCGGTTTCGACGATCGCTACGTCGACATTTCGGTCTACGACCACCCCGCGCCCATCGCCGAACTGGAGCGGCTGTACGCCATCCACCGGCTGACCTATTTCCGCAGCGACCCCCGGCAGTTGGCCCCCATCGATAGCGCCATCGCCAACGAACTGCAACAGATCCTGCACGCGCGCGGCTTTTATCAGGGCGCGGCGACCGGGCTGTGCGACGATGCCACCCTCAGAGCGCTGCGCGATTTCATGGGCTGGGAGAACTACGACGAACGCATAAGGGACGATGCGCTGATCGATTTGGAAGTGCTGGCGGACATCCGCGAAAAACACGCGCTTTGGCTGAAGGCGCGCGCGCGCGGCTAGCGGGGCGGTCGGGCGCGCGGTGGCGCCGCCTTTATTCCCGCAGTTATTCCTTGATCCCTTTTTCCGTTTCGTCTTGCGCCAGCGTCAGAATGGTGCTCATGTCGATGTTGCGCCGCTGCTGGATGTTCTTGCCCTCGACCAGATAGACGATGTGTTCGGCGATGTTGGTGCAATGGTCGCCGATCCGCTCCAGCGCCTTGATGATGAACACCACGTTGATGGCGTGCCCGATGGTGCGCGGGTCTTCCATCATGTAGGTGATCAAGCGCCGCAGCGCCGACTGAAATTCCTGGTCCAGCTCGTCGTCGTTGTGGATGATGGACAGCGCCTTTCCGACATCGAGCCGGGCCAGCGCGTCGAGGCAGCCGCGCAACATGCCGCTCGCCAGCTCGGCGATCGGCCGCACGTCGCGCAGGAGTTTGCCGCTGGGCGGGCTGTTGGCCCCGTCGTACATCTGGAGGGTCATCCGGGCGATTTTCTTGGCGCTGTCGCCGATCCGCTCCAGATCGGTCACCGAATTGGCCAGCGACATGATCGTGCGCAGATCGCTGCCGAGCGGCTGGCGCAGCGCGATGATGCTCACGCAATCCTCGTCGGCCTTCACTTGCAGGCCGTTGATGATCCGGTCGCGAGCGATCACCTCGCGGGCGGCGCTCAAATCTTCCTGATCCAGCGCGGCGATGGCGCACTTGATCTGATCCTCGACCAAGCCGCCCATTTCCAGCACCATGTTGCGCAGGTTGGCGAGCTGGACGTCGAACTGTTTGACGGTGTGAGCCTCGTGACTGATGGCCATGGCGGGAGTCTCCGGTTTTGCGCGGCGATGGATCAGCCGAAGCGACCCGTGATGTAATCCTCGGTCAGCTTGTGCCGGGGATTGGTGAAAATCTGGTCGGTGTCGCCGATTTCGATCAGGTCGCCCAGGTGGAAATAGGCGGTGCGCTGGGACACCCGCGCCGCCTGTTGCATGGAGTGGGTGACGATGACGATGGTGTAGTTTTCCCGCAGCTCGTCGATCAGCTCCTCGATCTTGGCGGTGGCGATGGGGTCCAGGGCCGAACACGGTTCGTCCATCAAAATCACTTCGGGGTTGACCGCGATGGCGCGGGCGATACAGAGCCGCTGCTGCTGGCCGCCGGAGAGGCTGGTGCCCGGTTCCAGCATCCGCTTTTCGACTTCCTTGATCAGGCCGGCCCGCTCCAGGCTCTCGCGCACCAGATCGTCCAGTTCGGCCTTGGTGTTGACCATGCCGTGAATGCGCGGCCCGTAAGCGACATTTTCGTAAATGGATTTGGGGAAGGGGTTCGGTTTCTGAAACACCATCCCGACTCGCGCCCGCAGTTGCACCACGTCGATTTCCTTGGCGTGAATATCGTCGTCGTCCAGCTTGATCTGACCGGTGACGCGGGCCGTGGGGATAGTGTCGTTCATCCGGTTCAGACAGCGCAGAAACGTCGATTTGCCGCAACCGGAAGGACCGATGAAGGCGATCACTTCATTCGCGCCGATGTCGAGGCTGACGTTCTTGATCGCGTGTTTCTGACCGTAATGGACATTGACTTCCCGGCACACCATCTTGGGGTTGTCCACCGTGATCTTGCCGACGGTCTGGCGGTTTTCGTAATCGGTGACCTGAACGCCCGCGCTTTGGCGCAGCGGCGCGTTCCGGTTCAAAGCGCCGTTTAGGGCAACCTGAGTGTCGATGGCGGTCGTGCTCATGAGGGAGAATCCTTTGGGGAGTTGACGGCGGGGGCGGCCGGGTCTACCAGCGCCGCTCGAAACGCTTGCGCAACAGAATCGCCAGCCCGTTCATCAAGATCATAAAGGCCAGCAACACCATGATCGCGGCCGAAGTCCGCTCCACGAACGCCCGTTCCGGCAGATCGGACCAGAGGTAGATCTGCACCGGCAGCACCGTGGAGGGATCGAGGAAATTTTTGGGCACATCGACGATGAACGCGACCATGCCGATCATCAGCAGCGGCGCCGATTCGCCCAACGCGCGGGCCATGCCGATGATCGAGCCGGTCAACATGCCGGGCATGGCCAGCGGCAGGACGTGATGGCCGACCATCTGCAATTTGGACGCGCCCATGCCGAGCGCCGCCTCGCGGATCGACGGCGGCACCGAGGTCAGCGCGGCGCGGCCGGCGATGATGATCACCGGCAAGGTCATCAGGCTCAGCACCAGGCCGCCGACCAGCGGCGCGGAGCGGGGCAGGCCGAAGAAGTTGATGAACACCGCCAAACCGAGCAGGCCGAACACGATCGACGGCACCGCCGCCAGATTGTTGATGTTGACTTCGATGATATCGGTCCAGCGGTTTTTGGGGGCGAATTCCTCCAAATACACCGCCGTCGCCACGCCGATGGGAAAGGACAGTAGGAAGGTGACGACCAGCGTGAAGAAGGAGCCCATCAACGCGCCCCGGATGCCGGCCTGCTCCGGCTCGCGCGAGTCGCCGTTCCGAAATAGGACGGCGTTGAACTGGCGCTCGATCTTGCCGGCGGCTCGCAGTTGGTCGATCCATTCGATTTGGCTGTCCTTGAGCGGCCGCTCGGCCTCCGGGAGCGAGCGGTCGATGTTGCCCTTGACGAAGGTGTCCACGGCGGCCGAGGCCAGCAGCCAAACCTCTTGCTGGGTCCCGATCAGCCCAGGGTTGTCCTGAACTCGCCGTTGCAGCTCGTAAGCGGCATCGGAACTGGTCAAGGCAGACAGCGCGCGCAGCGGCAACCGGCCCTCGACCGCCGGAAACATCTGCCGCAATCCGGCGCGGACCAGCGCGGCGTAGTCGGCGCTGGCCAAGGCTTGCGGGTCGCGCTTGCCTTCGGGGTCGAGCGCGGCCGCGTCGAAGCTGATCGGCACCCGGATATAGGTCTGCCAAAAGGCCGGCGACCCCTTGCCGATGATGTTGGCGAACATCAGCACCACGAAGGCCAAGCCCAAGCTGATCGCGATCAGGCCGTACCAGCGAAAGCGCCGCTCGGCGGCGTGACGGCGAGCGAGCCCGGCGTTGACGATGGTCTTGATGTTGCGGCCGCGCAGCGGCGTCGCGCCCTCGCGGGCGGTCGGCTTATTCATACTGTTCCCGATATTTGCGCACCACCCGCAGGGCGATGATATTGAGGATCAGCGTCACCGCGAACAGCACCAGGCCAAGCGCGAAGGCCGCCAGGGTCTTGGGGCTGTCGAATTCCTGATCGCCGGTCAGCAGGGTGACGATCTGCACCGTGACCGTGGTGACCGCCTCCAGCGGATTGGCGGTCAGGTTGGCCGAGAGGCCGGCGGCCATCACCACGATCATGGTCTCGCCGATGGCGCGCGAGACCGCGAGCAGGATGCTGCCGACGATGCCGGGCAAGGCGGCGGGCAGCAGCACGCGGGTGATGGTTTCCGATTTGGTCGCGCCCAGCGCGTAGGAGCCATCGCGCATCGACTGCGGCACGGCGTTGATCACGTCGTCCGACAGCGACGAGACGAAAGGGATGATCATGATGCCCATCACCAAACCGGCGGCCAGCGCGCTTTCGGAGGCGACGTGCAGGCCGACGGCCGCGCCGATTTCGCGGATCAGCGGCGCCACGGTGAGCGCGGCGAAAAAACCGTAAACCACGGTCGGGATGCCGGCCAGAATTTCCAGCGCCGGCTTGGCGAAGGCGCGGAATTTGGGGGTGGCGTACTCGGACAGGTACAGCGCCGACATCAAACCGATGGGCACGGCGACCAGCATGGCGATGCCGGAAATCAGCAACGTGCCGGCGAACAGCGGGGCCGCGCCAAACGCGCCGGACGATCCGACCTGATCGGCGCGCAAAGCGGTCTGCGGGCTCCATTGCAGCCCGAACAGGAATTCGGAAACCGGCACCTGACGGAAAAACAGCAGCGATTCAAACACGACCGACAGCACGATGCCGATGGTGGTGAAAATGGCCACGGTCGAGCTGGCGATCAGGAAAAGATTGATGATGCCCTCGACCCGGTTGCGGGCGCGCAGCGCGGGCGAAATCGCGCGCCAGGCGTAAGCGATTCCGCCGATGGCGAAGCTCAACACCGCCACCCACAGCGCGGCGTTGCCGATGGCGCGCAACTGCCGGTAGCGGTTGGCGGCTTCCACCATGACCGGATCGGAGGCGCTGGAAACAAAATTGCCGCTCACCAGATTTTTGAGATCGTTGACCACCAGATTCAGCCGATCGGGCGGCAAATTCTGCAACTCCGGCGGCAGGCCGGCCACGACCCAATTGACCAGAATCCCAGGTTGCGCGATGGCCCACAGCGCCAGCACCGCCAGCGCCGGCAACCCGCACCACAACGCCGCGTAAAAACCGTAGAATCCGGGCAGGGAATGCAAGTTGCGGATCTGTCCGCCCGCGACCGCAAAGGCGCGCTTGCGGCCCAGATGATAAGCGCCGACGCTCAAAAGGAGCAGCGTTAACAGCAAAAGAGGCTGCATGGGGTCTCCGCCGAAATACGAGCGCGCCGCCCGGAGGCCGAACATCCTGCCGGGGCGACGCGGGAACGATCAGATCAAGGGCTAAGCGTTTTGAGGCTGTTGGCGTTGGCCGCGACCTGTTTGCGCTTGTCGTCCGGCAGCGGAATCAAGCCTTTGCGACCGAGATAGCCCTCCTCGCCCACCGCTTTGTCGCCGGTCAATTCGGCGATGAATTCCTTGATGCCGGGGATCACGCCGATATGGGCCTTCTTGACGTACACGAACAGCGGCCGCGACACAGGATACTGGCCATCGGCGATACTTTCAAAGCTCGGCGCGACGCCGTTGATGGTTTCGCCTTGGATCTTGTCGAGGTTTTCCTCCAAAAAGCTGTACCCGAACACGCCGAGCGCGTTGGGGTTGGCGACCAGCTTGTTGACGATCAGGTTATCGTTCTCGCCGGCCTCGATGAAAACGCCGTCCTCGCGCACCGTTTGGCAGGCGGCCTTGGCTTGTTTTTCGTCGCTCTTCTCCAGCGCCTTGATGGCCTCGAATTCCTTGCAGCCGTGATCCATCACCAGCTCCACAAAGGCGTCGCGGGTGCCGGAGGTCGGCGGCGGGCCCAACACTTCGATCCTGTTGGCCGGCAGCGCGGGATTGACGTCTTTCCAGGTTTTGTGGGGGTTAGCGATGAGTTTGCCCGAGGCCGGATCAGGCACTTCCTTCGCCAGCGCCAGCCAGATATCCTTGATAGTCAACGGCATCGGCTTGTTTTTCTTGGAGGAAGCCAGCACGATTCCGTCGAAGCCGATATTGATTTCGACGATCTCTGTCACGCCGTTCTTGGCGCAGGTTTCGATCTCGGATTTCTTGATCGCGCGCGAGGCGTTAGTGATGTCGGGATGCTGGACGCCGACTCCGCCGCAGAACAGTTTGAAGCCGCCGCCGGTGCCGGTGGATTCCACCTTCGGCGTTTTGAAGTTGGCGTTGGATTTTCCGAACTGTTCGGCCACCGCCGTCGTGAAAGGATAAACCGTGGACGAGCCCACCACGCTGATATAGTCGCGGGCGGATTGGGCGTAAGCCGCGCCGGCCAGCGCGAAAGCGGTTGCCACGACGGGCGCGAGTTTGTGTTTGACCACGAAGAACCTCCGAAAACTTTTTGTAACCAATGGGAAATCGGTGTCTGCCTTCCCCTGAGAGCCGGCCAGAAACCATTGGCGGACAGTACAACGCGACAGCGACTTTTATATTGCATTTATATGTCAGTTTTATTGCAATGCGGGATCAACGGCGCGGAATTTTTTGCAACTCGATGAGATTTATCGATTTTTACAATGCAATTTATTTTGCCAAGCGCAAGGGTCAAGGCAGCGATGAACGATAAAACCATTCTCGTCACCGGCTGTTCGTCGGGCATCGGCCACTGCGTCGCTCGGGGGTTGCGAGCGCGCGGCTGGCGGGTGTTCGCGTCGGCGCGCCGGCCGGCGGATCTGGAGCGGCTCAACGCTGACGGTTTGGAAGGGTTGTCGCTGGATTTGCGGGATTCCGCGTCGATTCAAACGGCGGCGGCGGAACTGTTGGACAAGACCGGCGGCCGGCTGGATGCTTTGTTCAACAATGCCGGCTACGGCCAGCCCGGCGCGGTGGAAGATATCAGCCGCGCGGCGCTACGGGAGCAGTTCGAAACCAATCTGTTCGGGACCCACGAGCTGACCAACCGGTTTGTTCCGATCATGCGCCGGCAGGGCCACGGGCGAATTCTCTATACCAGTTCGGTGTTGGGCCTGGTGGCTTTCCCCTATCGCGGCGCTTATGTCGCCAGCAAGTTCGCGCTGGAAGGTTTGGCCGATACCCTGCGTCTGGAGCTGGCCGGCACGGGCATTCACGTTTGCCTGATCGAACCGGGGCCGATTCTCAGCCGGTTCCGCGACAACGCTCACGCCGCTTACGGGCGTCACCCGCCCGAGGAAACCAGCCCGCACCGGGAACAGTACGCGGCGATGGAGTCGCGGTTGACCAAGGCCGGCCCGGCGGCCCCGTTCACGCTGCCGCCGGAAGCGGTGCTGAAACGGGTGGTGCACGCGCTGGAAAGCCCCCGGCCGCGCGCCCGTTATCCCGTCACCTTGCCGACTTATCTGTTCGCCGCGCTCCGGCGGGCGCTGCCGGCTCGGGCGCTGGATGCGTTATTGCGACGCGCCGGCGGGGAAGGGCGGAGATAGAGCGTCAAGGGGCGTTTGACCCTTGCGCCGGCCGCTCGGGCCAAAGGTCGACAAGCTTCGACGCGCCGATGCAATCAACGCATCCTCGCTTTTAGCGTTTTGAGGATTTTGTCATGAATATCGTTTTCGACTCCGCCAAACCCTTCGATCGAATCCTGGTCGATCTGGAACAGAGCGTCGCGCGCCACAGTTTCAGCGTGCTGCACCGTTTTCCGCTCGATGAAACCCTGGCCTCCAAAGGCCATGCCATCGCCGGGCGCTGCGCGGTATTCGAAATTTGCAATGCCTCGCTCGCGGCGCAGATGTTGAACCGCGATCCCGCGATCAGCCTCGCGCTGCCCTGCCGGATCGCGGTTTTCGAAAGCGCGGGCCAAACGCGGCTGGGCACGATCGCTCCCACCACAATTTTGGATGGATTCGAGGCGACACCCGAGATTAAAGCGACGGCCGTCGAGGTGGAGCGAACCTTGCGCCAAATTCTCGGCGACGCCGCTTGAGGGCGCGTCGATACGGCGGCCGAGTTTGCCAAAACCCTGTGGCCGAGACGGCTCTAGACCTCGTCTGGCTCGCTGCGGCCGAGGCTTTCGCCGTCACTGGCCGGCTCCGCTTTTTCAACCGCCGGTGGCGAATCCCGGATAGCATGTCATCGCCCCGTCCACGAATAGCGTGGTGCCGTTGATGTAGTCGGCCATGTCCGAGGCCAGGAACACCGCTGCCTGGGCGATGTCTTCCGGTTCGCCGATGCGTTTGTAGGGAACCAGTTCCATCAGTTTGGCGTAGGCTTCCGGCGTCTCCCAAGCCGGCCGGTTGATCGGGGTGCGGATCGCGCCGGGCGCGATGCTGTTGACCCGGATGCGCAGCGGGGCCAATTCCTGCGCCATGCTCTGCATCAGCATGTCGACGCCGCCCTTGGAGGCCGCGTAGTTGGCGTGACCGGCCCAGGGGATGACCTGATGCACCGAACTCATGCAGATGATCTTGCCTGCGGCGACCGACACCCCTTCGCGAACCCCTCGTCGCTTGAATTCGCGCACGGCTTCGCGGGCGCACAAAAATTGGCCGGTCAAATTGACGTCAATCACCGCCTTCCACTGTTCGAGCGTCATCTCGTCGATTTTGGCGTCGCGCTGCAAGCCGGCGTTAGCCACCAGAATATCGACGGTGCCGAAGGCGTCGAACACGGTTTTGAACATGGCCCGCACAGCGTCCTCGTCGGCCACGTCGGCTTTGACGGCGATAGCCTGGACGCCAAAACCTCGAATTTCCTCGACCACTTCCCGAGCGATCTCGTCCTTGGTGTTGTAGTTGACCGCGACATCGGCTCCCGCCCGGCCCAAGCCCAGGGCGACCGCTTTGCCGATGCCGGAGCTGGCCCCCGTGACCAGCGCTTTTTGGCCGGCGAGTATTCGAGGGCAAGCGTAGCTGGGCAAGGCGGTATTGTGCGGCGCAGGCATTGGCGAATCTCCGCTGGAATCGAAAGTGGACGGACGGCTCAGGCCGGGGCCGATACCTCATTGATCAGATTGGCGATCAGGGCGGTCCAGCCGGTCTGATGGGACGCGCCGATGCCGCGCCCGTCATCGCCGTGAAAATATTCGTAAAACAGCACGTGGTCCTTGAAAAACGGGTCGTTTTGCAGGGTCTCGGACGCGCCGAACACCGGGCGGCGGCCGTCGGCATCGCGCAGGAATAGACGGCCGAGCCGGCGGCAAAGTTCATCGGCCACCTCGCCCAGCGTCAGCCATGTTCCCGATCCCGTGGGACACTCCACCTTGACCCCGTCGCCGTAATAGCGGTCGAAGCGGCGCAAGCTTTGAATCAGCAGGTAGTTGACCGGCATCCAGACCGGGCCGCGCCAGTTGGAATTGCCGCCGAACAGTTCGCTGTCGGACTCGCCCGGCCGGTAGCGCACTTGATAGCTGGCCCCCTCGCATTCGAAGCGGTAAGGGTGATCGAGGTGGTAGCGCGACAGCGCGCGGATGCCGTAAGGGGAGAGAAACTCGTTTTCGTCCAGCATCCGCCGGAGCAATTTCTGCAAGCGCACGACGCGGACCAGCGACAGCAGGCGGCGCTGCGCTTGGCCCGGCCGCTCCCAATGCGACACCAGCTTGGCCAGATCGGGGCGGTAGTTGAGGAACCACTTCAGGCGCGCGTTGAATCCCCACAAGCCCTCGATCGCGTCCTCGGCGATCACCTCCACGGCAAACAGCGGGATCAATCCCACCATCGAGCGCACCCGCAAGGGCATTTTTTGGCCGTCGGGCAAACGCAACACGTCGTAAAAGAAACCGTCCTGCTCGTCCCATAGCCCGATGCCCTGATCGCCCAAGTTGTTTAGCGCGGCGGCGATATGGAGAAAATGCTCGAAAAACTTGGTCGCGATGTCCTCGTAAACAGGATTGTGGCGGGACAGTTCCAAAGCGATCCGGGTCAAATTCAGGGAATACATCGCCATCCAGGCGGTGCCGTCGGCCTGATCGATGAAGCCGCCGGTGGGCAATGGCTTGGAGCGGTCGAAGGCGCCGATGTTGTCCAGGCCCAGAAAGCCGCCCTGAAAAATATTCCGGCCTTCGGGGTCCTTGCGGTTGACCCACCAAGTGAAATTCAGCATCAACTTGTGAAAGACCCGCTCCAGAAACGGCAGATCGCTGACGCCGCCGTTCTGGTCGCGGTCGGCTTGATACACTTTCCAGGCCGCCCAGGCGTGCACCGGCGGATTGACGTCGCCGAAGTTCCACTCGTAGGCCGGCAGTTGGCCGTTGGGGTCCATGTACCACTCCCGGCAGAGCAGGATCAGTTGTTCCTTGGCGGAATGCGGGTCGACCAGCGCCAGCGCGACGCACTGGAACGCCAGATCCCAAGCGGCGAACCAGGGGTATTCCCATTTGTCGGGCATGGAGAGGACATCGGCGTTGTTCAGGTGCCGCCAGTCGCTGTTGCGGCCGTGGCGGCGGCTCTCGGGCGGCGGCGGTTGGCCGGGATCGCCATCCAGCCATTGGGGGATATCGTAGTAATAAAATTGCTTGCTCCACAGCAGGCCGGCCAGCGCTTGCCGCTGCACCAGCCGGGTGTCAGCGTCGGCGATCCCGCCTTGCAGCTCGGCGTAAAACGCTTCCGCTTCGCGCTGGCGAGCCGCCAATAGCGCGCCGAAATCGCCAAACGGCCGGCCGTCGCCGAGGCCGCGCCGCAAGCGCATCCGCACCGATTGCCGCCCGCCCGCCGGCGGCTCCAGCACGAACCAGCCCGCCGCTTTGGTGCCGGTCCGTCGCGGGTTCACCGCGCTTTCCTGGCCCCGGATGAGATAGTCGTGAAAAGCGTCCTTAAAATAGCCGGCCGGGGCGTCAGCCTTGCCAAAGATCCGCTTGACGTGGGTTGCGTTCTCGCAAAACAGCAGTTGGCGAGGCCCGTCGTAATCGGCGACCCAGGGGCTGTCGAACGCGGGATGGGCGACGAGAATCCGGCTGTCGCCTTGCGCGCGCAGGCTGGGTTTGGCCGTTTGTTCGAACCAGTCCCAGGTGTTGCGGAACCACAGTTGCGGCAACACGTGCAGCCGCGCGGCCTCGGGCCCTCGATTGTGCGCGGTGACGTGCAGCAGAATGTCTTCGGCGTCCGCCTTGGCGTATTCGATTTCCACGTCGAAATAGCGGTTGTCGGCGAAAATGCCGGTGTCGAGCAGCTCGAATTCCGGGTCCAGCTTGCCGCGACGCCGGTTTTCGTCGAGCAAACGCTGGTAGGGATACGCCGCGTGCGGATATTTGTACAGCATCCGCGCGTAGGAATAGGTCGGGGTGGCGTCGAGATAGTAATAAAGCTCCTTGACATCCTCGCCGTGGTTGCCTTGCTGGTTGGTCAGGCCGAACAACCGTTCCTTGAGGATCGGGTCTTGGCCGTTCCACAACACCACGGACAGACACAACAGTTGGCGCCGGTCGCAGAATCCGCCGAGGCCGTCCTCGCCCCAACGATAAGCGCGGCTGCGCGCCTGATCGTGCGGAAAGTAATCCCACGCCGCGCCGCTCTCGCTGTAATCCTCCCGCACCGTTCCCCATTGCCGTTCGCTCAAATAAGGGCCCCAGTGTTTCCAGTTCGCTTGGTTCATGCGTTGGCGTTCGATGGCGGGCCTGTCAGGCGGCATGTCATGATCCTTCGGAGAGCGGCTGGCGAGGGGAAGCGGCCGGCCAAACGTGGGGATAACAGTCGATGAAGCTGCTCGCGAATCGGGTCGCATTTCGCGCCACTCACTAAATTTTATCAAATAAAACAATCTCAAGCGTAGTCAAGGAGCCATCATGGCGTTTTCGAGACCGATCATCCTGAACAACAAGATACTCGCGGCGGAGCGGGAGCCGCTGATCTGCGCGCCGCTGGTCGGCGCGACCGAAGACGCCATCGCGCGCGAACTGGCGGCGATTCTGCCCAAACGGCCGGATTTGCTCGAATGGCGGGTCGATTTTTTTTCCGGCATCGCCGATATCGGGCGGGTGGTCGCTTTGGGTCGAACGCTCCGGCAACAGGCGGATGCTATCCCGATCATTTTTACCCGGCGCTCGATCCGCGAGGGCGGCAACCCGATCTCGCTGGACGAAGATCAGGTCTTCAAGCGATATGCCGCCGTCTGCGAGGCGGGCTACGCGGACTTGTTCGATTATGAATTGAGCGTCGGGCAGCGCTATTTCCGCCAAGCGGTCGCGTTGGCCAAAGAGACCGGCTGCCGGCTGATCGCGTCCTATCACAATTTCCAGGAAACGCCCGACGCCGCCACCCTGGTGGCCAAGTTTGCGGCGATGGAACAAGCGGGGGCGGATGTCGCCAAAATCGCGGTGATGCCGAAGCAATTGCGCGATGTGCTGACCTTGCTCGACGCCACGCTGACGGCGCGCGCCACGATCGCGCTGCCGATCATCAGCATGTCGATGGGCGCTTATGGCTCATTGAGCCGCCTGTTTGGCTGGATGTTCGGCTCGTCGGTCAGCTTTGCGGTGGGCGAGAAAAGCTCTGCGCCAGGACAAATTCCTATCGAGCAATTGAATGCCGTGGTCGCGATTTTAAAGGAGGCTCTAGAAGGTCGATGAGCCCGCGCCGGCGAGCGCTGGCGGCGGGCGCGAGCGGGTGACGCGACGGTGAAGGCGCGAGCCGCCGGGCCGACGCCTCGGCCGCAAGGCGGCGGGTGGGGACGTTGGCGCGCGAGCCCAATTGGCCGAGAACGGCGCCGAATCCGGCCGGGCCGCGCGTCGCGAACTCGACCCATTCGATGCCGCTCGACGCCGTTGGGTTGGACTTTGGCTTGGAAGACTCCGCTCTCCTGCGGCGCGGGCTCTCCTGCGGCGCGACGCGGTTTGAAGCCCGAAGCCTCTTGGCCTGAACTCATCCCGCCTTTGAGGTGTCGGGAAGGATCGGTTTGCCGCATAATCGTTCGGCCCCTTCCTTTTCGACTTCGACGGACAGCCGCGCCATGGTCCGCACCATCGGGCGCAGGCCCAACCACCATTGCTCCTTGGGCCGCCGGTACGTCCAATCGACCATGTCCGCCATCTGCTTGAGCGGAAAAATCGTGACTTTTCCTTCGGCCAAGCCGATGAACGCGCTTTCCGCCGATTGTTTCTCCAGCTCGTGCGTCAGATAATCGATGCAGCGCGTGGCCAGCCGGGTCGCCAGAACGCGGTCGAACGGGGATGGGTTGCCGCCTTGCTGGATGTGCCCCAGGCTCACTTGGCGCACGTCGAAGCAGTCGTGGCTTTCTTCCTCGAACAGCCGGCTTAAAAAATCGATGGTGTAGTGGGGGTTGGCGCGCTCGCTGCGGATGGCCAGATAAAGCCGCCGGCCGCCGCGAAAGCTTTCGATCATGCTTTCCACGTCCGCCTGCAAATCCTTGAGCGTCACGCCTTCTTCGTGCAGGTAGACCCGCTCGGCCCCGCCCGCCAGACCGCTCATCAGCGCCAGATAGCCGCAGAAGCGGCCCATGGTCTCGACCACGAAGCAGCGCCGCGAAGCCGTGGCCGACTGCTTGATCCGGTCGAGCGCCTCGACGATCACGTTGAGCGCGGTGTCCGCGCCGACGCTCAACTCCGAGCCGGGCAGATTGTTGTCGATGCTGGTCGGCAGGCAGATCATGGGAATCTTGAAGGCGGGATAGCGCTCGCGCTCGCGATAAAGCTCGTAAATCGCCTTGTAGGCCGCCCAGCCGCCGATCACCAGCAGCCCGTCGATGCGCTGGGTCTCCAGCGCCCGGCCGACCGCATAAAATTGTTCGAGGGTCGGAATTTGCCGGTTGGTGCCCAATTCGGCGCCGCCCATGGAAGCCCAGCCTTCGACGTCGCCCCACTTCAACTCTTCGATCCGGCCGTCGATCAAACCCTGGAAACCGCCGCGCACGCCGAGCAGGACATGGCCGCGATCCAGGCCCAAGCGCACGGCGGCGCGCACCGCCGGGTTCATCCCCGGCGCGAGCCCGCCGGA
The DNA here is from genome assembly GCA_016790045.1 of Candidatus Competibacteraceae bacterium. Taxonomy (GTDB): domain Bacteria; phylum Pseudomonadota; class Gammaproteobacteria; order Competibacterales; family Competibacteraceae; genus Competibacter_A. Next base: position 22,732 of record JAEUPW010000176.1, on the reverse strand, counting down.
GTGGATGATCGCCAGACGCCGGGGCTGGGCGGGCGTGACGCTCGGCATGGACTCCGCCATGCGTTTGAACACTTGAAACATTTCGGTGAAGCTGCCGCCCCGCAGCGCCATCGCGCCGCCGTAGTCTTTGGCGGCGATTTTCTGGGCGACGCTGTGGGTTTTCTGGACGCATTCCATCAGCGGCGCGCGGTCGATCCGGTTGTAGCGGATGCCGATCATCTGCGGCTCGCTGTCCGCCGTGGCCGAGAGCACTTCCTCGACGGCGGCGTAGCCGAGCAGCGTGCTCATCCAGCGGTCGAAGGCGCTGGGCGTGCCGCCGCGCTGGACGTGGCCGAGAATCGTCACCCGCGTGTCCTCGCCCAATCGGTCTTCCAGCACCTGGCGCACGTAATCGGCGCTGATCGGTTTGCCCGCCTGGTCGGTGGCTCCCTCGGCGATGACGACGATGCTGTCGCGGCGGCCGGACGCGCGCCCGTGGCGCAGCAGCTCGCACATCTGGCTTTCCCAGCCTTCGGGCGGCGGGCTTTCGGGGATCAGCACGTAGTCGGTGCCGCCGGCGATGGCGCTCATCAGCGCCAGATAGCCGCAGTGCCGGCCCATGACTTCCACCACGAAACTGCGCTGGTGGCTGGCGGCGGTGCTGGTGATGGCGTCGATGGCCTCGACGATGCGCAGCAGGGCGGAATCGGCGCCGATGGTCATGTCGGTGCCGACCATGTCGTTGTCGATGGAGCCGACCAGACCGGCGATCATCAAGGCGGGATGCGCTTGGGCGGTCGCCGGGTCGATTTCGCCCTCGCGCGCCAGTTCCGCCAGCAAGTCCGGCCATTCCCGCCGGAAAATATCGGCCCCGGTCAGACTGCCGTCGCCGCCGATGACCACCAGGCGGTCGATGCCGTGCTGGAGCAGGTTGCGGGCGGCGCGCAGGCGTCCGACGCGCTCGCGGAATTCGGCGCTGCGGGCGGTGCCGATGACGGTGCCGCCGCGATGGAGGATGCTGCCGACATCGTCCCAGGACAGCGGCCGGATGCGGTCGCCGCCTTCCACCATGCCCCGATAACCTTCGTAGACCGCGTACACGCCCGCCCCAAAGTGAAGGGCGGTGCGGACGACGGCTCGCACCGCCGCGTTCATGCCCTGAGCGTCGCCGCCGCTGGTCAGCACGCCGATCCTTTTTTGCGCGAAACTCTCCATGGTGTGATTTCCCCTGCTGGCTGAGATTGCTCAAAGCTTAATTCATAATCGCGGCAAATAGTGGTCGGCGACGCGCCTTGGCCGCGCGAGGCGGACCGTCGCGGGCAGGCCGGTGCCGTTTATAAATAATGGGTATAAATTTATGGTTAAAAAATGCTTTCTTCGCATATAGGGCGATGTTAAGGTTTCGCCTCCCACAGACCCGGACGGGCTTTGGCCCGCGCGGGATCGGCGGATTTCCAGGCGGGGGCTCAGCGCGATGTACCAGTACGACCAATACGATCAAACCCTGGTGGACGAACGGGTCGCCCAGTACCGGGGGCAGGTTCAGCGCTATCTGGCCGGCGAGCTGAGCGAGGACGAATTCCGGCCGCTGCGGCTGATGAACGGGCTCTATCTCCAGCGCCACGCCCCGATGTTGCGGGTGGCCATCCCCTACGGTTTGCTGTCCTCGCGCCAGCTCCGGGCGCTGGCGGACATCGCCCGCCGCTACGACAAAGGGTTCGGCCATTTCACCACCCGCCAGAACATCCAGTACAACTGGCCGAAGCTGGAGGAAACCCCGGATATCCTGGCCGAGTTGGCGAAGGTGCAGATGCACGCCATCCAGACCAGCGGCAACTGCATCCGCAACGTCACCGCCGACCATCTGGCCGGCGTCGCCAAAGACGAGATCGAAGACCCGCGCATCTACTGCGAAATCATCCGCCAGTGGTCCACCTTCCATCCCGAATTTTCCTACCTGCCGCGCAAGTTCAAAATCGCCGTGACCGGCGCGCTGCACGACCGGGCGGCGGCGCAAGTGCACGATATCGGCCTGAACCTGCTGAAAAGCGAGCGCGGCGAGTTGGGCTTTCGGGTGCTGGTCGGCGGCGGCTTGGGCCGCACCCCGCTGATCGGCCACGCCATCCGCGAATTTTTGCCCCAGCGCGATCTGCTGTCTTATCTGGAAGCCATCCTGCGGGTCTACAACCAGCACGGCCGGCGCGACAATCTGTATAAAGCCCGCATCAAGATTCTGGTCAAGGCCCTCGGCCCGGAGACGTTCCGCCAGCAGGTCGAGGCGGAATGGCAGCAGATTCGCGAATCGGGCCTGGTGCTGGACGAGGCGGAAATCGAGCGGGTCCGCAAATGCTTCGCCCCGCCACCTTACGATCCCGAGGCCGCGCGCGACACCAGCTTCGCGCGCCATCTGGCGAGCGACCCGGCGTTTGCGGCCTGGGTGCGCCGCAACGTCGCCGAGCACAAGGTCGAGGGCTATCGCAACGTGGCCGTGGCGCTGAAAGCGCCCGACGTGCCGCCGGGCGATATCGGCGCCGACCAGATGGACGCCGTGGCCGATTTCGCCGACCGCTACAGCTTCGGCCAGATCCGCGCCACCCACCATCAGAACCTGTTGCTCGCCGATGTGCGCCAGAGCGACCTTTATCCTTTGTGGCGGGCGCTCGCGGCGCAACGCCTGGCCGCCCCGGTGATCGGCACCCTGGCGGATATGATCTGTTGCCCCGGCCTGGATTTTTGCAGTCTGGCCAACGCCAGTTCCATCGATGTCGCCCGCCAGATCAACGAGAAATTCGACCGTCTGGACTATCTCTACGATCTGGGCGAACTGCGGCTCAACATGTCCGGCTGCATGAACGCCTGCGGGCACCACCACGTCGGCCACATCGGCATTCTCGGCGTCGACAAGAAAGGCGAGCAGTGGTACCAGATTTCCTTGGGCGGCTGTTCCGAAAACGACGTCGCGCTGGGCGAAATTCTCGGGCCTTCGGTGCCCAAGGCCGAGGTTGCCGCCACGCTGGAGCGCCTGGTGCGAATTTACCTCGACCGGCGCGAGGAGGATGAGCGCTTTCTCGACACCTTCCGCCGCATCGGCATCGAGCCGTTTCGGGTCAAGGCTTACGCGCCGGGCAGCGATCAGGCCAAGCAGGAGGAAGAGCGTTATGCGGTCGGTTATTAAGAACCGGCGGATCGTCGAGGATAGCTGGCAACACCTCGCCGACGACGCCGAGCTGCCGGCCGGCCCCGCGATCGTGTCGCTGGCGCGCTGGAAACGGGAGCGGGAGACGCTGGCGGCGCGCGAGGAGCCGATGGGCGTCCGCCTGCCGAACACCGCCGATGTGGCCGAACTGGCCGGGGATTTGCCGAAGCTCGCCGTCGTGGCGCTGGAGTTTCCCAAGTTCGCCGACGGGCGCGCCTATTCTCAGGCGCGGTTGCTGCGGGAGCGGTGGCGGTATCGGGGCGAAATCCGGGCGGTGGGCGACGTGTTGCGCGACCAGTTGTTCTTCATGGCGCGCAGCGGTTTCGATGCGTTCGAGCTGCGGGCGGATCGCAGTCTGGAAGACGCTTTGACCGCTTTCGATGACTTTAGCGAGAGCTACCAGCCGGCGGTGGATCAGCCGCAACCGCTGTACCGGCGCTTGCGCTGAGCGGGTCAGCCCGCCCGCCAAAGCGTCACTGCAAATACCAGTCCGGCGGAATCTGATTGTCCAGGCTTTCGCCGGTTGGCGCCGGGGCGCGGGCGCCGCCGTTTTGGGTGACGTTCACCACCACGGTGGTGACGTTATCGCTGGCGTCCCGCATCAGGGCCAAGTGGATGAACGCCTTGACCGCTTCCTGGCTGTTGTGGTTGCTGTGCGCCAGCAGGCGGGCGATTTCCTCGTCGCTCACGGTTTTGTTCAGCCCGTCGCTGCAGAGCAGGAACATGTCTCCGGCTTGCAGCGGATAGATCGCCTCGTCGATCGGCAAATCGTCCGCCGAGCCGACCGCGCGGGTGATCACGTTGGCCAGCGGGTGGCGCTGCGCGTCCTCGAAGGCGATAAGCCCTTGATCGACCAGCTCCTGGACGTGGCTGTGATCGCGCGTCAACTGTTGCAACTGGCCGTCTTGCATCCGGTAAATGCGGCTGTCGCCCGCCCACAAACACGCGCATTGCGCGCCGTGCAACAGCAGCACCACAACCGTGCTGCCGATGGTGCGATGGTGGTAGCGCTGGGCCGATTCCTCGCGCAAGCGCCGGTTGACCCGCTTGAGCCCCTCTCGCACCGAACCGAGAAAACTTTCCCAGTCCGCCGGCGGCGGAATCTGCTGCAAGGTGTCGACGATCATCTGGCTGGCGATATCGCCGGCCTCGTGGCCGCCCATGCCATCGGCCACCGCCCAAAGGCCGACCTCGGGCAGAACCAGGCAGGCGTCCTCGTTGATCGAACGGACCATGCCGACATGACTGCGACCGGCGGACGACCATTGGAAGGCTTTGTTGACAGTCATGCTCGATTCTCCTCGGCGGATAGCTTCCCCTCGGGGAAAGCGGTGTCGGCGAACCGTTGTTCGCGCCAGCCCCATTGGTTCCATGCGCCGGCCAGCAGCGCCACGAAACCGGAAACCGGCGGCAAGCCATCGCAGATCAGCAGACAGGGGGCGATCCGCTCGGAACCTTCGGTCCACCACAGGCTGATCTGAGGAAACGACCGCGGCAATAGCGCATCGGCCAGCGCCGGCGCGATCGAAGCCGCGCCGGAGGCGGCCGGAAGCGGACAATACCAGAACGCGCCGGCCGCCGCGTCCGCCGCCGGGCGGGGCGAGGCCGAAGGCGCGCCCAGCGCTTCCACCTTGCGGCTGAAATCGTCCAGGTCCAGACGGTCGAGATCGAGACCGAACAGCGCCAGTTGTTCGGCCTGCCGGAACCAGTCGCCGGCGGTCGCGAGCAGCGCGAACAAAGGCGGGTCAAGCGCCAGGGGAACGGCGATGGCCAGGGGATAGTAGCGGCCCACCCGGTCGACGCTGGGCATCAGGACGCCGGCGTAAGCGCTCGGCCCGCACAGCCCCGCGCCGAGCGCGAACCGCCAGATTGGGCTGGTGCAATAACATTCGCGCCAGCCGCCGCCCAATTGCGCTCGGCTGCGGGCGATGCCCTCTTGCAGCCAGGCGTCCCAGGGATCGAGAAACGATTTCGGCAAATGGCGGCCGATGAAATCGCCCCGGCCGGGCAATTTGCCGAAGAAGCCGGCGAGGGGCCGGATGGCGGGTTCCGGGGTCGAGGTGCTTCCAAACATAAACTGGCCTGTGCCCTGCGACTCATTGACCGAGGCTGGAATTAAGCATTATAGCTGCTCGGGACACTGAAATTTTTCCAATTCCCGCAGCCGGAACGGGTTGCCGCCGCCGGTGCGCAGCTCGTACACCGCCTGCCGCCCGCCCAGTTGAAACGCCACCCGAAACTGGCCCTCGCCGAACGGTTGCATCTGCGCCTGATCGAGCAGTTTGAACCACGCCCAGGGGCCGGTTTCGCTGTATTGCAGCGGGTTGCCGCCGCCCGCCGTCGAAAACTGGAGCCGCGCTTGCCCGGACGCGCCGGTCCATAGCAAGTCGGCCGCCCGCGCGCTTTGGCCGGCGGAATACGCCAGCGTCTGACCGTCCAGGCCGATCACCGCCTGGCTGATATCGCCGCTCAGTTCCAGCGGGGTCAGTTGAAAGCGCACCGCCGGCGCTTGGCCGCCGCCGAACAGGCTGGCGCGCACGGCGGCGGCGCGCTGGAACAGTTGCAGGGCCTCCGGGGAAATCGTCTGCTCCGGCCCGGTTGGCCCGCGCCAGCGCCAGGCGCCTTGCGAGGTGTCGACGTGGGCTTGCAGGTGCTGTTTGAAAAAGCTGTCGAGCAGGCCGTTGGGCCCGAAGAAGCGGCCGAACGCCGCCAGGCTGGCGTCGGGAGGCCCTTGCACGGAGCGGCTCACGCCGGGGTTGGCGCTCTGGCCGGCCCACTGGATGGTGTTGGCCGGGACGGTCGCGGTCCCCGCGCCGGGCGGTCCCGCGCCGCTCCATTGAATCGCGCTGCGGGCCAGCGGGTAGCGGCCGTTCAAATTGTCCTGAAAAAAAGCGGCGATCTGAGCCGCTTTCCAGTGCGCGTTGAGCCTGTCGCGCAGGCTGCGGACGCTTTCGATGCTGTCCAGAGCCAATTTGGCGAGCAGCGTGTTGAACGGCGGGGGTTTGCGGGCCGCTTCGACCTGAAGCTGGTTGGCCACCGCCGTGAACTGCTCCTTGAGATTGGGCGCGACCGCGCCATCCGGGCTGGATTCGCGCGCCCGGCCGATGGCGTTCATGTGGCCGTACAGCTCGTTGAGCGCGGAAAGCGTTTTGTCGAGCGGGGGGATCGCGCCATCCGGCCCGCCGATTTCCCGGCCGTATTGGCTGTTGAGGCCGAGCAGGCGCGGTTCGACGCCGCAGTTCAGGGGTTTGGCGGGCGCGGCGGCTTCCGGCTGGTTGATGATGCCGGCGATTTTTTCCGTCAGCGACTTGTCGGGCGGCGGCTCGGCGGGCGGCGCGGGCGGCGGGCGATCCAGGGCGGTCTCGCGGGCGACGGTCTTGAACAGGGCCTGCAACGGCGAGGTCGGGCCGGACAGGACTTGCAGGATTTCCAAGGCCGCGTCCGAACTCTCGAAATCCTTGATTTTGATGTCGGCGAGCAGGTCCTGCCACAGCTTTTGGTAGTCGCTGAGATACAGCCGACAGAGGGTATCGGCGATTTGCTGGCGCTCGGCCGGCCGGTCCGAAATCTGGGCCGAAGGGCCCAAAATCCAGCTCTCGTCGGCCAGATGATCGACCAGCTTCGGGCTTTCTTGCTGAAAAAACTGATAGTAGCCGTTGTAGGTGTAAAGCCCGGAGACGCCCTCGCTCAGCGGCTGGCCGCTGCGGCGGGCGAAGACCCGTGGCGTGTCCGGGCCGGCGGCGACCGTCAAGCCGAGGTCCGGCGGGTTGCCGGCGGCGCGCTGGCGCTGCTTGAGCCGCTCGTACACCCGCTGGGCCAGCGGCATCTGGTTCAAAAAGACCCGGCTGTTTTGGATCAGGGCGGCGTCCAGGGCGATGGGCGATTTCAGCGGCGCTTGTTCGAGCAGGGCATCGAGATGGCCGATCAGGCGGTCGCGCTGTTGCCGGTCCACGGTGCGGGGCAGGTGGGTTTGCCATTCCTGCTCCAGCCACCCCTTGACGGTTTTAGCGTCGAAGCGCTCGGCGTCGTCCATCATCAGATACACCTTGAGCGTGTCGTAGAGCGCGGTGGGGTTGCCCGCGCTCTGGCGCAGCCGCTCTTCCATCCGCAGGATGATGCGGGGCAAAAAGACTTGCCCGAGCAGGCGCCGGTAGATCGCTTGCGCTTCGCCGCCGAGCTTGTCGCCCTGATAGAGCCCGAAACCCATCAGCCAGGGCTTGCCGGCGTTGCGGTCGTCGTAGCCGCCGGGGATGGCGCGGGCGGCGTCCAGCAGGGGCAGCGCGGCGGCCGGATCGGACTGGTCGGGCGAGAGCGCGGCGAGCTGGTTGACCACTTCCGCCCGCTGTTTCTCCACCGCCCGCACGTACAGCTCGTTGCGGGCGTAGCTGGTCAGCCACAAGCCGGCGGCGGTCACGGTGATCAGCAAAGCGGCGGCGTAGGCCCCGCGCTGGATCCAGGCCCGCCAGCGCTCGAAGCGCAGGTTGGTGCCGGCCAGTTCCGCTTCGGGGAAAATCACCTCGCGCAACAGGCGGGTGATGAAGTAGCTGCGGCCCTTGCCCGAGAAGGTGCCCAGCGTTTGCCGGCGCAGGCCGAAGGTGTTGGCCAGCGCGCTCATCAGCCGGTCGATCGGCGTGCCTTCCTGGGTGCCGCTGGTGAAGTAGACGCCGCGCAGCAGCACCCGCTCCTCGAAGCGGCTCGGCCGGAACACGTCCTTGAGGAAGCGTTCGGCGGTCGCCCTGAGCGATCCGAACTGCTGCGGGAAGGTGTAGATCAGATCGCGCCGCTGCGGGTCGCGCTCGGCTTGCAGCCGCTCCACCAGGCGGTCGTTCAGGCGCTGTTCCAGCAGCTCGAATTCGGCGTTGAACCGCTGGATCACCCCCTCGGAATCGGCCGGGTCGTCCATCGGCAGCGTCAGGCCCCAGACCTGATCCCGCTCCTCCTTGCCCAAGTCGGCGAAGAATTCGACGAAGCCGGCGATCAGGTCGGCCTTGGTGAACAGCACGTAAATCGGGAAGCGGATGCCGAAATGCTCGTGCAGTTCCTGCACCCGCTGCTTGATCGCCTGCGCCTGCGCCTCGCGCTCGTCCTCGCGCTGCTGCATCAGATCGGCGAGGCTGATGGCGACAAACGCGCCGTTGATCGGCCGGCGGCGGCGGTGCTTTTTCAGCAGGTCGAGAAAGCCGCGCCAGGCGGCCCGGTCCACTTCCTCGTGGCTGTCCTGGGTGGTGTAGCGGCCGGCGGTGTCGAGCAGCACGGCCTCGTCGGTGAACCACCAGTCGCAGTTGCGGGTGCCGCCCACCCCGCGCACCTTGCCGGCCCCCAGCGGAAAGCGCAGCCCGGAATTGATCAGCGCGGTGGTCTTGCCGGAGCCGGGCGGGCCGATGATGATGTACCACGGCAGTTGGTACAGGTATTGGCCGCGCCCGGCCTTGCCGCCGAGCTTGGTTTTCTTCAGCACCCCCAAGGCGTCGTCCAGGCCCCGCTTCAGCGTGGAGATTTCCTCGGCCGAGGCCGCGTCCTGTTCCTTCTTTTTCTTTTGCTCTTCCTCGCGCGCCGCCCCGCCGCCGTCGGCCGCCCCCGCCGCATCGCCGGCGCGTCCCACCTGACCGGCCAGGTCCGCCAGCATGTCGCGGTTGCTGCGCAAGGTCTGGATGTAGTAAATGACCTTGTAGATCGCCATGGAGCCGCCGAACACCACGATGGTCACGATGCGGCCCAAATCGGTGGCGAAGGGCGACGCGCCGGCCACCGAGATCAGCGGTCCCAGATACCAGATCAGCGCGACGACGGCGGCGAAGCCGGTGAGGCCGATCAGCCAGGGATTTTTCAAAACGCTCAAAATTTTCTTCATGAGCCCGACCTAATTGACTCGGGCCAGCAGCACGATGTCGACGCGCCGGTTGAGCGCCCGGTTCTGCGGGGTGTCGTTGGCGGCGATCGGTTGCGTGTCGGCGCGGCCTTCGCTGACGAAGCGGCCGGGGTTGTTGCTGGCCGATCCCAGAATTTTGACCACGCTGTCGGCGCGAGCTTTGGACAAGTGCCAGTTGGAAGGAAATTGCAGGGTGCGGATCGGCACGTTATCGCTGTGGCCGGTCACCAGCACCCGGCCTTGCACCTTGTTCATTTCCGCTCCGATCTGCCGGAGCAAATTCTGGAACGCCGGTTTGACCTCGGTCTTGCCGGAATCGAACAGGCCGTCGCCCCGCAGCCGCACCGTGGTCTGATCGGCTTCCTCGATCACCGACACCAAACCTTGGCGGATCTGCGGCTCCAGAAAAGCGCGCAAGGCTTGCGTGATTTGCGCCAGGTTGGCGTTGGCTTTGACGGCGGCGGGCCGCGCCTCGACCCCGTCGCGCCGCACGGCGGCGACGTTTTGCCCGCGCAGTTCGGCCAGGGCGGTCAGCACCGGATCGGAAGTGGTGTTCAAAAGCCAGTTGAAGATGGCGAAGGCGAGCAGCAGCAAAGCGGCCGCCACCCCCGCCACCACCCACAGCGGCACGTAGCGGATCAGCGGGTTGCGCTGCCCGACCGCGCCGCGCCAGTGCGGGGAGAGATCGCGCTCGAACTCGCCCCGCGCGCTGCGGATGGCGTTGTAGGCGCGCTCCCGCTGCTGGTCCAGGCGGTCGCGCCCGTTTTCCAGCAGCTTGTAGCGGCCCTGAAGCCCGAAGGCCAGACACAGGTACATCAGTTCCAGCAAGTGCAGGTTCTTGCGCGGGTCGGGCGCGATCGAATCCAGCAGCTCGAAAAATTTCTCGCCGCCCCAAGCCTCGTTGTGAAAGGTGATCAACAGGCTGTTTTCGCCCCATTCGCTGGCCCGGCCCCAGGGCGTGTTAAGGACGACTTCATCGAGCGTGGTGCAGAGCACGTAGCGGGCGCGAAAGACGGTTTTCTCGTCGACGCCGGCGTTGCGGGCGCTGGCGCTGAACGCCTTCACTTCCTCGATCATCCGCTGGCGCAAGCGCTCGGGTTCGGGGTGCGAGGCGGTGTTTTTCAAGCGCATGATCAGGCTGAGAAGCGGCGCGGCGGCCGCTTCCAGAGGATTTAAACCCGCGCCGCTCGCGACCACCGGCTCATCGGCCGGCGGCGCGGCGGCCGGGCGCGGCGGCGAGGGTTGGGTGTCCGGCGAACTGGAGCGCCGCCCGCCCGGCGACGGCCGGATGACGGTGCGCTCGCCGGGATCGTCGTCGGAGAGGGCAAACGGGTCGTCGATGGTCACGATGGTCACTCTTTAATGGCCCAGAACACCATGTCCAGTCCGGGGAACTCGCCGCCGACAAAAAACGCGAAGCCTCCCGAATTGAGCAGTTGCTTCCAGAATTCGCTGTTGCGATCGAGCCTGAAGTAGATGAAGTCGGCCCGGTAGGGGATTTCGCGCGGGGCCACCGGCAGGGCGCTGACGCCGATGCCGGGCAGGTGGTGGTTGATGAGCTTGGCGATCATTTCGACCGGGCCGATCTTGAGCTGGGGCGGGAAACGGGCGCGCAGGGTGTCGGACGCCATGTCGGCCCGGACCGCCAGGATGAAGTTGGCTTTGGACAGCAGCGGCTTTTCCCGGTCGGTGATGATGCCGACCCGGATGCCGTACTGGCGTTCCTCCAGCGGGATCTGAATCGCCGCGTCCACTTCTTCCAGGCTGAGCGAGCGGCGCAGTTCCCGCATCAGCGGCGCGAAGGTATTTTGCAAGTCGTCGTGATCGTAGGCCGGAAACGCCGGCGGCCGGCGCCTGATCTTGTCGGTGAAGGTCGCCATTTCGCCGGCCAGTTGCAAGGCGATCTGATAAAAGCTTTCCGGGTGCAGGTTCTGCATGGCCGCGAGATGCGCGAACAGCGGCTCGAAACGGTTGACGCTTTGCAGGCGCATGAATTGGGCCAGATCGAGCGAGGCGGCGCGGGCGGTGCTGCCGCCGACCACCCGTTCGGCCAGGGCGTCGCCGCGCTGGTGCAGCAGGCCGAGCAGCTCGGCGACGAAACCCCGCAAAGCCGGAACCCCCCGGCAATCCAGCGCGGGCGGGATATACTGCTCGTCCAGCACCACTTTCTGATCGGGCCGGCGCTCCGCCACGCGGGCGATGCCGACGCCGGTGTGTTCGCTCCAGTCCCGGGTGTCGAGCAACAGCCGCAACCGGGGCTCGCCGAGCTCGACGAAGGCGCTGGTGTTGGCGGTATCGACGTTGTTGTCGCGCACCTCGCGGGCCACCGCGCGATAGCGCGCGGCGGTGTCGGTTTGCTCGCCGCGCTCGACCTCGGCCATTCCGGTCCGCCGCAGCGGCAGGGCCAACATGACCCGGGTGTCGCGCGTGCTGGCATCGATGGCGAGCGGCGCGGGCGGCGGATCGCGATCGGGGATGCTGAACGGCGTGCCGTCGGGCAACAAGCCCTTGGCGGAGGTGAGGGCGACCTTGCCCAAGGCCAGCGCTTCGCGGTCCAAGGCGAGTTCGACCACGCCCCAGTCATAAGGGCGCACGTGGCCGCGAGATTGCCGGACCAAGGCTTCCAGATAGCGGTCCTGCTGCTGGAAGTGCTGGGGGCGCAGGAACATGCCTTCGGACCACACAACCTTGCTGTACCAACTCATCGGGGATCGCTCGTTTCAGCATTGCGTTGAGAAAAGATGACCGCCGACATGGCTCGCCCGTCGGCGGGGGCAGCGCGGCGGCTCAGCGCCCGCGCAGCCGGCTTTCATAGGCGCGGGCGAACTCGTCGCCGAACAGCTTGTTGAAGTCGTCCTCGGCCTCGCGGGCGATCGCTTGATATTCGGCGGTGAACAAATCCCAATACTTGGCTTTGCGGTTCGCCGGCCACAGATTATCTAGCACATTTTGTTCCAAGCGATCTTCCAGATTGCCCGGATCGAACCGTTCCAGCAGGTGGTTCAACGCGGCTTGAATGCCGGCGACGACCGCCAACTGATGGGCTTTGATGTCGTCGAAGCTCTCGCGCACCGCCTGGACCGGCGGCATGTAAGCCGCCTTCGGCGGCACCAACAACAGCTTGATGACGGTTTCCGCGTCCAGCGGCGGCTGGCCGGGCGAGGTCTTGAGCGGATTGTTTTCGACCGGGCCGAGCGTGGTGCGATCCAACCGGAATTCGCCTTTGACATCGCCGCGCGCCAGCAGGATTTCCATCAGCCCTTGCACGGTTTCGCGCAGGATGGCGCCCAGGTTGAAAGCCAGTTCGGCGACCTGATCCTTTTCCAGCCGCAACTGCGATAACCCGGCCCCTTTACAGAAGATGCGCAACAACAGTTCGGCGCTCGGTGCCATCGCGGGTTCGGGCGATGGGGGCGCGGCGGACGGCGGTTGCGCGGCGGGCTGGAGCGGAGGCGCGGCGGACGGCGGTTGCGCGACGGGCTGGGCGAAGGGCCTTGCGGGGGCCGTTTCTGGCGGCTTTGCGGGCGACGTTTCCGCAAGCGGCTCAAAGGGCGGTTGCGCGGGAACGGGCGCGGCGGGCGGTGCGGCGGGCTGCAAAAACCAATCGTCCGGGATCAGCGGGCTGAAACTGGATTCGGCGCTGGCAGGCAGCGCTTTGCCGGCCCCCTCGGGCGGGCTTGGAGCCGCCGCTGCGGGCAAGGCGGCCGTCGCGGGCGCGGGCTGTATCGCCAGGCCGGCTTCGGGTAGGGTGGGCGTGGGGGAAAGCGAAGGTTTAGACAGCGGCTCGGCTGCCGGCGAGGGTTTGGATAAGGGTTCCTCTGACGGCCTAGCCTGCGAAACGGGGGTGGCGAACGGCGGCTCGACCGTCGGCGCGGGCGAGAACAGAGGCTTGGAGAGCGGCTCGGCTGGCGGCGAGAGTTTGAGCGAGGGTTTGGACAAGGGTTCCTGCAACGGCCTCGCGGCCTGCGAAACGGGGGTGGCGAACGGCGGCTCGACCGTCGGCGCGGGCGAGAACAGAGGCTTGGAGAGCGGCTCGGCTGCCGGCCCGGATGAGGGCTCGGGTCCGGGTAGCGGCTCCGCCAACGGGCTTGGGTCCGGCTTGGCTGGCGGCTCTATTAACGGGATCGGGTCCGGTTTCGCGGGCGGCTCTATTAACGGGATCGGGTCCGGTTTCGCGGGTGGCTCCACTAGCGGAATCGCGTCTGCGGGGGGTTCGAGCGGCTCGGCGAGTTTGGCGGGCGAAATGCCCGTGACCAGCGAGGGCAATTCAAAATTGATCCGCTCCGGCGACGATAAATCCGGCGATGGCGCGGTGGCGGCGTGGCCCGGCGCGACCCCTCCGCTTTGCCGCGCCAGGGCGAAAGGGTCGCGATGGCCGGACAAAACTTCGTCGTAGGGGAGGTTGCCGCCATTGGGCCAGCGCTTGTCCGAGGCATTGTTTTTGAATGGATCGGCGGCGGACAGCGGATCGAAGCCCAACGGGTCGCCTCTGGCTGACGGAACGGCGTTCGGCGGCACCACGTCGGTCAACGGTCCTTCGGCGAACGGGTCGCTCGCGCCGTCGGTTTCGGCCTGGCGGCTGACCGCGATTTCGTATTCGCCCAATACAAAATGATCGCCGTCGCGAAGCTCGACCGTCTGGTTGCGCGCGACCCGCTGTTCGGAATCGTTGAGATAGGTGCCGTTGACGCTGAAGTCGGTCAGAAAGTACGCGCCTTCCCGATGCAGCACGGTGCAGTGGTGTTTGGACAGGATCCGTTCCGGATCTTGCAACACCCAGTCATTTTGAGCCGCGCGGCCGATCGTGAGCGGCTCGCGGTCGATGAGTTTGGAGATTTCCTGGCCAGGCGAAAGCCGCTGATAGCTGGTGATGGTCAATTTCAGGGGCATGGCGCATCCGTTGGCGGGGCGATTTTGCCCATCGCCCAGGCGGAATTCATCGTATCGATCACACGCGATGACGGTCGTTTTTAAATGCTGGTGATTGAGTCTATACCGAGCGCGTAAACCCGCCAAGCAGGCGCGATAGGCGGGTCTATACTTCCAATCATTCCGAAAAGAGGAGTTGCGATAGCGATGAGCGTGATCGACAGCGAAGCCCTGCTGGAGGAAATTGCGGCCGAGACGCCGTGCGGCGAGGATCTCGAATACGATCCGGCGTTCGCCGAACTGGAGGAGCTGCTTCAGGGTGCGCCGGAACGCCAGTATGGCGACACCATCATTCCCGCTCAACCCCCCGACTGGCGCGCGGTGAAAAAAACCGCACTGAGCCTGTTCGAGCGGACCAAAGACCTGCGGGTCGCCGTCGCGCTGGCGAGAGCCTTGCTGCACACCGATGGCTTGCCGGGGTTCACCGACGGTTTGGAGGTGGTGCGCGGCTTGATCGAACGTCATTGGCAGGGGCTCTACCCGCCGCTCGATCCCGACGACGACGACGATCCCACCCTGCGCGTGAACGTGCTCGTGGCGCTGTGCGATCAGGACGCCACCCTGCGCGGTTTGCGGGAAACCCCGCTGGTCGATTCCCGCGCCCTGGGCCGTTTCAGCTTGCGCGATGTCCAGATCGCCAGCGGGGCGCTGACCCCGCTGTCCACCGACGATCCGGCGGAATTGCCGACCCAGGCCAACATCGATGGCGCGTTCATGGACGCCGATGCGGGGGCGCTGCAAAGCAATGCGGAAGCCTTGGGAGACGCCATCGCCCAGGTCGCGCGGATCGAGGCGACGCTGACCGATTGGATCGGCGTGACCCGAGCGCCGGACATGAGCGCCCTGGCGGCTGTATTAAAAGAGATGCGCCATGTGTTGGCCCAACAATTGCAAAAACGAGGGGTCGGCCTCATCGCTGAGGCGGTTGCCGAAACGGACGCCGGCGCAGAGCCGACTTCCGGCGCCGCCGGGAGCGGTCAGCGCCTGGTCGCCGGCGAAATCGGCAGCCGCGAGGAAGCGGTCCGGATGTTGGACAAGATCGGCGAGTATTTCGAGCGCCACGAGCCGTCCAGCCCCGTGCCGCTGTTGTTGAAACGCGCCAAAAAGATGGTGGACAAGGATTTTATGGCGCTTCTAAACGACCTCGCACCCGGCGGGATCGAGCAAGCCACGCTGATTTTGGGTTCGGAGCACCCAGAAACCGGCGAATAACGGCGGCGGTTCGTGCGCCGCGATCATTTTTGGAAACCGTTTGGAAATCCTTTGGCAATAAACAGGCTTGATGCTGAGGCGTCGAGAAGGCCGCACGCTCATCCGCCGAGGGTTGGACGAGACTTGGTGCCCGCATGCCGCGCGGCGCCGTCGCCGGTTCAGCCCGTTATGGCCGGATGTTTTGGTTGCGGCCCGGTTTTTCGGATGAGGCGTTTCAGACCCCAAGCCCCACTGTGCGGATAAGTTTGGCGGTTCGCGCATTTTCTATCGACCTTCAAAGAGGTGGCATGTCATGGCAATGAGCAGTCAGAAATTCATCGCTCGCAACCGGGCGCCGCGCGTGCAAATCGAGTACGACGTCGAAGTGTACGGCTCGCAGAAAAAAGTGCAGATCCCGTTCGTGATGGGGGTGATGGCCGATCTGTCCGGCAAGCCGGTCGATCCTCTGGCCCCGGTGGCGGAACGCAAGTTTCTCGAAATCGACGTGGACAACTTCGACAGCCGCATGAAAGCGATGAAGCCGCGCGTGGCGTTCCGGGTGCCCAATTCCTTGACCGGCGAGGGCGAGATGAGCGTCGACATCACCTTCGAGAGCATGGACGACTTTTCTCCGGCGGCGGTGGCGCGCAAGGTGGACTCCCTGAACCAGCTATTGCAGGCCCGCCAGCAGCTCTCTAACCTGATGACCTACATGGACGGCAAAACCGGGGCGGAGGAACTGATCACCAAGGCGCTGAACGATCCGGCCCTGCTGCAATCCCTGGCGGCCGCCCCCAAGCCCCAGGACAGCGCAAAGCCCGCCACCGAGGAGTGATGAGTTATGGCCGAAACCGACGCGCGCGCCCAGGTTCAGCCTGGCGCCCAAACCGAAACCCTGCAAAGCAGCGATTTTTCTTCCCTGTTGCAGCGCGAATTCAAGCCGAAGTCCGATCAGGCCAAGGAGGCGGTCGAACATGCGGTCAAGACCTTGGCCGAGCAAGCCCTGCAACACACCAAGCTGATTTCCAACGATGTCATCAATTCCATCGAGGCGCTGATCGCCGCCATCGACGAAAAGCTGAGCAAGCAGGTCAACCTGATCATCCACCACGCGGAATTCCAGCAACTGGAAGGCGCTTGGCGCGGCCTGCACCATCTCGTCAACAACACCGAGACCGACGAGATGCTGAAAATTCGGTTCATGAACATCAGCAAGAAGGAAGTGCATAAAACCTTGAAGAAATTCAAGGGAACGGCCTGGGACCAGAGCCCGCTCTTCAAGAAGATTTACGAGGAAGAATACGGCCAGTTCGGCGGCGCGCCGTTCGGCTGCCTGGTGGGCGATTACCATTTCGACCACAGCCCGCCCGACGTGGAGTTGCTGCGCGAGCTGGCGCAGACGGCCGCCGCCGCGCATACCCCCTTTATCGCCGGCGCGGCCCCCACCGTCATGCAAATGGAGTCCTGGCAGGAGCTGAGCAACCCGCGCGATCTGACCAAAATTTTCCAGACGCCGGAATACGCCGCCTGGCGCTCGCTGCGGGAGTCGGAAGACTCGCGCTACATCGGCCTGGCGATGCCGCGCTTTCTGGCAAGACGGCCCTACGGCGCCAAATCCGACCCGGTCGACGAGTTCGATTTCGAAGAGGATGTCGAAGGGGCCGACCACAACAAATACTGCTGGGCCAATTCGGCCTACGCCATGGCGACCAACATCACCCGCGCCTACAAGCTGTACGGCTGGTGCACCAAAATCCGGGGCATCGAGTCGGGCGGCGCGGTGGAAAATCTGCCCACCCACACCTTCCCGACCGACGATGGCGGGGTGGACATGAAGTGTCCGACCGAAATCGCGATCAGCGACCGCCGCGAGGCCGAACTGGCCAAAAACGGCTTCATGCCGCTGATTCACAAGAAAAACACCGATTTCGCCGCCTTTATCGGCGCGCAATCCTTGCAGAAACCGGCCGAATACGACGATCCGGACGCCACCGCCAACGCGAATCTGTCGGCGCGGCTGCCGTATCTGTTCGCGGTGTGCCGGTTCGCGCACTATCTCAAGTGCATGGTGCGGGACAAGATCGGCTCGTTCAAGGAGCGGGAATCCCTGGAGCGCTGGCTACAGGAGTGGATCTACAACTATGTGGACGGCAACCCGGCCATTTCCAGCGACGAGACCAAGGCGATGAAGCCGCTGGCGGCGGCCGAGGTGGTGGTGGAAGAGGTGGAAGGCAATCCCGGCTATTACACCTCCAAGTTTTTCTTGCGGCCGCACTATCAGTTGGAAGGGCTGACGGTGTCGCTGCGCCTGGTCTCCAAGCTGCCTTCGGTCAAGGGTTAGTTGGACCGATGGGGCCAGAATGAGCTGGCTAATGTGAGCCTTTTTCAAATTCTGGCGCGGATCGAGCAACAAATGGCCAAAAAACATCGACTTAATTTTGGCACGGTCCCTGCAATACCTAACGCGACGACGGATTTAACAGGCTCTCAAGCCGAAAGGCGCTGAAGGCCCCGTTGATCGGAACGATGGCTGAACCCCATCGGTAAACCATGAACTGAACATAGAGAGGATACGACGATGGCTGATGCATTCCTGCAAATCGGTAAAAAAGGCGAAGTGAACGGCGAGTGCAAGGACGCGGAATTCGAAAAATGCATCGAGGTGCTGAGCTGGTCTTGGGGGGCGCACCAGTTGGGTACCGCCGGCCACGGCACCGGCCTGGGCGCGAGCAAGGTGAGCCTGAACGATTTCAGCTTCACCATGCACTTCTGCGCGGCCTCGCCGCAACTGCTGCTGTCTTGCGCCTCGGGCCACCACTATCCGGAAGCGATTCTGGTGATGCGCAAGCCCACCGGCAAGGACGGCGGACAACAGAAATTCCTGGAGTTCACTTTCAAGGATGTGATCGTCAGCAGCTACCAGACCGGCGGCGCCGGGGAAGACCTGCCGGTCGAGAGCGTGTCGCTGAACTTCACCTCGGTGCAGCAGGAGTACTTCGCGCAGGATGAAAAGGGCGTGATGAAATCCGCCGGCAAGGCCGGTTGGGACGTCAAGACCAACAAGAAGCTGTAAGCGCCCGGCCGGTCGGACGGTTCCGGGACCTTCGGGCGGCCCCGCGCATTCGGCCGAGGTTTCAAGCCGGATGCGCGGCGTCGTTCCCCCTTTCAAAAAAACTGGAAAACGCCGCGATGCAAGCCGAGCAAAGCCTGCGCGAGGGACGGTTGCAAGACGCCTTGGCCGAGTTGCAAGCCCAGGTCCGCAAGGAACCGGCCAACCCCAAATACCGGACTTTCCTGTTTCAATTGTTAACGGTGCTGGGCCAATGGGAACGGGCCTTGAACCAGTTGAACGTGGTCGGCGAAATGGACGCCGCCAGCCTGCCCATGGTGCAGACCTACCGCGAGGCGATCCGCTGCGAGCTGTTGCGGGCCGAGGTGTTCGCCGGGCGGCGCTCGCCGCTGGTGTTCGGCGACCCGCAACCCTGGATCGCTTTGTCGCTGGACGCCTTGCGCTTGACCGCCGCAGGCCAATGGGGTTCCGCCCGCGCCGCGCGCGATCGGGCGTTCGAGCAAGCCCCGGCGGTCGCGGGAACCATGGACGGGCAGCGCTTCGGATGGCTGGCCGACGCCGACCCCAGGCTGGGGCCGGTTTTGGAAGTCATCGCCAACGGGCGCTATTACTGGGTTCCGTTCCAGCGCATCCGCGCCATCCGGCTCGAACAGCCGGCCGATCTGCGGGATTGCGTCTGGATGCCGGCGCACTTGACTTGGGCCAACGGCGGGGAAGCCGTGGGGCTGATCCCCGCCCGCTATCCCGACTCTCACGCCGCCGCCGACCCGCTGGTCCAGCTCGGGCGCAAAACCGAATGGCGCGACTGCGGCGAGGACACTTGGCTGGGGCTGGGCCAGCGGATGCTGGCGACCGATCAGGGCGAATGCCCGCTGTTGGATGCGCGGGCCATCGAGCTGGAGCCCGGCGCCGATCCCGCCCCGGAAACGGCCGCAGAGGCGGATCGCGACGATGGCTGAACTGACGCCCAAGGAGCGGTTGCAACCCTCGCTGCTGGACCGGCTGACCGACGAGGAGCCGGACCGGCAGGAAGAGTCGCGGGACAAGCGGGTGCTGTCGATGAGCCGCTTGCGCGAGTGCGTGCTGCGAGATCTGGGCTGGTTGCTCAACGCGACCCGGATGGCCGACGATCGGCTGGACGCCCGCTATCCGTTCGCGGCGCGCTCGGTGATCAACTACGGCCTGCCGGCCCTGGCGGGCGGCACCGCGCGCAGTTTGGAGATCAACGATCTGGAGCAGAGCCTGCGCCAAGCCATCATCGATTTCGAGCCGCGCCTGCTGCGCCATTCGCTGCGCGTGCGCGCGGAGCTCACCGAGGAGCGGATGAGCCACAACGCGCTGACTTTCGAAATCGAAGGCAGTCTGTGGGCGCAGCCGCTGCCGCTGCAACTGTATTTGAAAACCGAGATCGACCTGGAAAGCGGCCAGGTCCAGATCGAAGAATCGAGCCAGCCGAGGGGGCGCTGATGGACCCGCGTTTGCTGGAGTACTACAACCGGGAATTGCAGCACTTGCGCGAGATGGGCGGCGAGTTCGGCCGGGAATTTCCCAAGATCGCCGGACGGTTGGGGCTGGAGGGCTTCGAGTGCGCCGACCCTTACGTCGAGCGGCTGCTGGAAGGTTTCGGCTTTCTGGCGGCGCGGGTCCAGCTCAAGATGGACGCCGAATTCCCGCGCTTCACCCAGCATTTGCTGGAGATCGTGTACCCGCATTATCTGTCGCCGACGCCGTCGATGCTGGTGGCCCGTTTCCAGCCCGACCCCGGCGAGGGCGCGCTCGAACAGGGTTTCGTCATCCCGCGCGGCAGCGAATTGCGCAGCCTGTTGGGCAAGGGCGATCAGACGCCGTGCGAGTATCGGACCGCCCACGAGGTCACGCTGTGGCCGGTGGAGTTGAGCGAGGCCCACTATTTCGCCGGCAAGGAGCCGGTCTCGCTGCTCGATCTGCCCCATCTGGCGAAAGTGCGGGCGGGCATCCGGCTGCGGCTGCGCACCACGCTGCCGGGCCTGACCTTCGACAAGCTGGGCCTGGACCGTCTGACCCTGTTCTTGCACGGCAACGACGAGTTGCCGATGCGGGTTTACGAGCAATTGTTGGGCAACGCGCTGACGATGGTGGTCCGTCCGGGCCAGCGGCCCGCGCCCTGGCACGAGGTGGTGGCGGGCGATCGCATCCGGCGGCTGGGCTTCGGGGACGATCAGGCGCTGTTGCCCCACACCCCGCCGTCTTTTCAGGGCTATCGGCTGTTGCACGAATATTTCGCCTTCCCCCAGCGCTATTTGTTCGTGGAGCTGGGCGGCCTGGGTCCGGCGGTGCGGCGCTGTTCGAGTTCGGAACTGGAAATTCTGATCCTGCTGAACCGGGCCAACGCGCTGCTCGAACACGGTTTGGAAACCGAGCATTTCGCCCTGTTTTGCGCTCCCGCGATCAACTTGTTTCCCAAGCGCGCCGACCGCATTCATTTGACCGAGCAGGTCGCCGAGCAGCATGTCGTGCCGGATCGAACCCGGCCGATGGATTTTGAGGTGTATCAGGTCAAAGGGGTGACCGGCATCGGCGCGGAAGGCGAGGAACAGGAATTCTTGCCGTTTTATGCCGCCTATGACCGGCTGGCCCAGCACGAGCGCCGGTCGTTTTACACCGTGCACCGCTCGCCCCGCCTGCTCTCCAGCCAGCAGCGGCGCAACGGGCCGCGCTCCAGCTACATCGGCAGCGAAGTTTTTCTGGCGCTGGTGGACGCCGACGAAGCGCCGTACCGCTCCAATTTGAAGCAGTTGGCGGTCAGCACCTTGTGCACCAATCGGGATTTGCCGCTGCACATGCCCATCGGCGCGGGCGACACCGATTTCACCATGACCTCCGGCGCGCCGGTCGGCGCGGTGCGCTGTCTGGCCGGGCCGACCCCAACGCGCCCCTCGCACGCGCGCGGCGACACCGCCTGGCGCCTGATCAGCCATTTGTCGCTGAATTATCTGTCGCTCGCCGACGCCGACCAGCGCCAGGGCGCGGTGGCGCTGCGGGAGCTGTTGGCCTTGTACGCCGATCTGGCGGAACCGGCCACGCGCAAGCAGATCGACGGCGTGCGCTCGATCCGGGCCGCGCCGATCACCCGGCGCGCGCCGGTGGCGGGGCCGATCGCCTTCGCGCGCGGCCTGGAATTGAACCTCACCCTGGATGAAGGCGCGTTCGAGGGGGCGGGGGTTTTTCTGCTCGGCGCGGTGCTGGAGCAGTTTTTCGCCAAATACGCCTCCATCAATTCGTTCACCGAAACGGTGGTGCATTCCTCTGAACGCGGCGAGATCATGCGATGGCCGGCGAGAATCGGGAAACGGCACACGCTCTAGAACTGTTCGAGACGCTGCGGCGCACCCCGTACGCCTATCATTTTTTTCAGGCGTTGCGGCGGCTGGAATGCCTGTACCCGGACAAGCCGCGCCTGGGAAAATCGCTGCGGGTGGCCGACGATCCGGTCCGCTTGGCGCAGGAGCCTTCGCTGGCCTTCGCGCCGGCGACCCTGGCCGCCTTCGATCCGGGCGGCGCGGGGCGGCCGGCGCGCTTGCGCGAGTATTTTCTCGGGCTGTTCGGCCCGCAAGGCCCGCTGCCGACCCATTTGACCGAATACGCGCGCGCGCGGGCGCGCAACGACGGCGACCGCACCTTCGCCGGCTTCGCCGACGTGTTTCACCATCGGATGCTGTGCCTGTTTTATCGGGCCTGGGCGGACGTTCAACCGACGGTCAGTTACGACCGGCCGGACACCGACCGCTTCCACGTTTACGTCGGCGCGCAATTCGGTCTGGGGATGCCGTCGCTGTGGAACCGGGATGCCGCGCCCGATCTGGCGAAATTGCATTACGCCGGCCGGCTGGTTGGCCAGACCCGCAACCCCGAGGGGCTGGAAGCGATTTTGGGCGATTTTTTCAAGCTGCCGGTCGCGGTCGAGACCTTCGTCGGCCATTGGTTGGTGCTGGATGACGTGAGCCGTTGCCGGCTGGGGGAAACGCCCGCGACCGGCGCGCTCGGCCTGACGGCGGTGATCGGCGAGCGGGTCTGGGACTGTCAGCACAAGTTCCGCATCGTGATCGGCCCGACGAGCTTGGCCGAGTTTCAGCGCTTTCTGCCCGGCAGCGACAGCCTGCGGCGGCTGGTGGCGTGGGTGCGCAATTACGTCGGCGAAGAACTGTCGTGGGACGTGAATTTGGTCCTCAAGAAAGAAGAGGTGCCGCCGCTGGTGCTGGGCGCGGAGACCCGCTTGGGCTGGACCACCTGGCTGAGCAGCCAGCCGCTGGCGCGCGATGCGGACGACCTGAAATTGGACGCCGTGACCTACTGCGGCTGACGTTCCTTTCACTTTGATTATGCAATGGAGTCCGAAATGGCCGAAATCAGCCGCGTCGCTCTGTTCGGGAAGCTCAACAGCGTCGCTTACAAAGCGATCGAAAGCGCCACCGTGTTTTGCAAGCTGCGGGGCAATCCTTATGTGGAGCTGGCGCATTGG
>JAEUPW010000150.1 GCA_016790045.1 Candidatus Competibacteraceae bacterium | reverse complement strand
GCGACGGTGGAGCGGGTGGCGCGGCTGGTGATCGTCAACGAATACAAGCGCCGGCAAGCCGCGCCGGGGATACGGATCACGCCCCGCGCCTTCGGCCGCGACCGGCGCTATCCGATCACTTCGGGCTTCCGGCGCTAGCGGGCCAGCTCGGGCGTGAGATGCGGTTGCATCTCCTGAAGCAGCGCTTTAAAGACCTTGGGATTGCCGGCCACGATGTTGCCGGTTTTCATGAAATCGTTGCCGCCGCCGAAATCGCTCACCAAACCGCCGGCTTCCTGCACCAGCAATACGCCGCCCGCCAGATCCCAAGCTTTCAAACCGATTTCCCAGAACGCGTCCAGCCGGCCCGCCGCGACGTAGGCCAAGTCCAGCGACGCCGCGCCGGCGCGGCGAATTTCCACGCACTTGCCAAACAAGGCGCTGAAGGTGTTGAGATAGGACGGCTGATGGCGGGGGTGGCGAAAGGGGAAGCCGGTGCCGAGCAGGGCGTTTTCCAGGGCGTTCACGCCGCTGACCCGGATGCGGCGGTCGTTCAGTTGGGCGCTGGCCCCGCGCGAGGCGGTAAACATTTCCTGGCGGATCGGATCGTAAACCAGCGCCGCTTCCAGGCGGTTTTTGTGACGGAAAGCGATGGAAATCGCAAAATGCGGGATGCCGTGTAAAAAATTGGTGGTGCCATCCAGCGGGTCGATCACCCACTGAAACTCGTCTTGACCCGGTTGCTCGCCGCTTTCCTCGGCCAGAATGCCGTGGTTGGGATAGGTCTTGCGCAGCGTTTGAATGATGTCCCGCTCGGCTTGAATGTCCGCTTCGCTGGCAAAATCGTTGCGCTGCTTGGCGGTGACGTTCAACCGTTCAAGATGGTCGAAATGGTGGAGCAGGATGCGGCTGGCGCTGAGCGCGGCGCGTTGGGCGATGTGCAAAACGGGATTCATGGCGGTTCGGGTCGCTTGAGAGACGGGGGCCGGAGCATCCGGCGCGAGCGCGCCATCATAGCAGACTGGACCCCGCGCGAGGGCGAACCGCTCAGGCGTCTTGCAGCTCCACCTTGTCGTAGAGTTCCGCCAACGCCAGTTCGCAGTCGATGGCTTGCAACCGCAATTGGCCATCCAGACCGCCGCATTCGGTCAATAGCCACTGCTGGTCCGGTTGCCGCCGGCAGGAATCGACATGAGGGTGACTTTGGGCGATCAGCGCGTATTCGACCAGCGATTCCAGTTTGCGGTAATGCTCGAATTTGCGGCCCCGGTCGTAGGCTTCGGTGGAATCCGACAGCACCTCGACGATCAGAGTCGGATTCAACAAGGTGTCAAGATGCGTGTCGTCGAATTGGGCTTTGCCGCACACCACAACCAGATCCGGATAAGTATAAAGCCCGGTTGGTTCAACTTTGACCCGCAATCGTTGGCGTACAGTTTGCAAGGACGCTTTTTGAGTTGCTGTCGGATTTCCGCGACGGTGTTAATCGCGATGAGGTGATGCGATTCGCTGGCACCCGTCATGGCGAATATTTCACCAGCGAAATATTCGCTTTTAAAATCGGCGCCGCGTTCGAGGGCCAAATAATCTTCCGGTGTCAGTTGCGGCTTGGGCCGTAAGGACATGGCGTTACTTCCGCGCCGGTGGTTCGCGTCCATTGTGTCATAAATCGAGGGCGGCTAGCATGATCGAAGCGACCCGCTTTCACGGGCTCGATTTGCTGCTATGTTTGGAGAGCGAATCCAATTCAACGCTATTTAAATTGAATTGATAGCCTTAATTAATACCACTGAGCTAAAGCGAGCCGGGCTTATCGCGACTTGTCGGTCGTCGAATTTGCGCTTTGAAGATTTGACTCCAGTATCGGAGAAAGCGCGCAACTTGCGATGGATTAGAGCTGGACACGCATTGATCGGCATGACTGTGTTTCATGGGAGCAAGCTGATGAACCAAAAAATCGTAATGCTGTTAACGGCGACACTGATCGTGGGGGTGCCGGCGGTGGCGTCAGCCAGGGGAGATGACGATCTTCCGTTTCGAATCATGCGCGAGGTATTGAGGGGAACGCCTGTGGGCGATGTGCTCGATCACGTTCCCGATAGAGATCGCAGGGGTTCGGATAACGACCGAAGCAATTATCGCTCGCAACGCCGCGAGCGTTCGGGGGGCGGGGACGATTGGAACAGCAGGCGCGGCAATCGCAATCAAGGCGGCGACGATTGGCATAGCCGCACCGGCGGCCGCAAACAAAGCGGCGGCGGCGGTGGCGATTCCAGCGGCGGCGGCGACGACTGGTGGAGCCGCATGGGAGGTCGCCAGGGAAGCGGCGGCGGAAATAGTTCCGGCGGCGACGGCGACGATTGGTGGAGCCGCACGGGCGGCCGGCAACAAGGCGACGATGGCGGTGGCCGCCGCCGGGATAACGACTACGGTGACGGCGATCGTGGAGGTCGGCGGGGCGGGGACGGCGATGCGGGCCAAGGGCGCGGCCGCAATCGCGACGGTGAGGGCTTCGGTCAGGGGCGCGGCCGCAATCGCGACGATGATGGCGCCGGTCAAGGGCGCGGCCGCAACCGGGGCGACGGGGATGGAGAGGGCCGCCGCCGCCGCCAGCAAAATCAGGACTGAATCCGACGGCGAGCCGCGCGACGTGAAGGCCGGAGATCCGATAGACACGAAACCGGCGCGCGCGGCGCGGCTTTGAGCCGTAAAGCCTTTTCCCCGAGCGCCCTGAAGCGTTGGCGCAACGCGCGCCCAAACGCCTCTAGGCGCTCGATTTTTCCTCGTCGCTTCCGGCCAAGGGCACGTCTTCGCCGAGCGTTTCGTTCACCCACAGATTTTGCACCACCACGGTCAGCGCCACCGCCAAGGGCACCCCCAAGATCACGCCCGCGACGCCGAACAAGGCGCTGAAACCGAGAATCGAAAAAATGACCAGCGCGGGCGGAATGCTGACCGCATACCGCTGGATGAACGGCATCAGCAGATGGCTTTCGATCTGCTGGATGACCAGCACGGCCACCCCGGTCCACAACAGCGTGGACGCGCCCAAGGTGGCGGCCACCATCACTGCGGCCAAGCCGCCGATGATGGGACCCAGCATCGGAATGAAATTGGTGACGCCGGCGATGACCGCCAAGGCCAGCGCCGAAGGCAGCCCCAATAGCCAATACGCCACGGCGGACATCAGAAAGACCGCGCCCATCTCAAGCAGTTGGCCGCCGAACCATTTTGTGAGGGCTTGCCCGACCGCATCCATGGTCTCGCCCAAGTTTTTGCGCGCGCGGGGCGGAACCACCAGCAGCGCGCCATCGCGATAAGCCGCCGGGTCCGCCGCCAGGAAAATCGCGGCGACGAGGACCAGCATCAGATCGGTGAGCATGTTGAACGTGGTCAAGCCGTAGGTGGACACTTTTTTCAAAATATCGCTGGCTTCGCTCGCGCCCACCGCGTTGCGGATCTCGTTCCAGGTCAGATCGATCTCGAAGCGCTCGCTGATCTGTTCCATGCCTTTCGGCAAAATTTCGATGAGATCCTGGAGTTGCTTGCCGATTTGCAAGCCGAACAGCACGGAGAAGCCGGCGATGAGGCCGATGGTGAACAGGAGTGCCAGCGCGAAGGAGAGCCCTTCCCCGAGGCGGGTTCTTGCCCGGATGAAATCGACCACCGCCCGAATTAAAACGGCCATCAAAATCGAGGCGAACAAGAGCAGCAAGATATTTTTAATCTGAAAAACCATCAGCGCCAGCGCCACCAACAAGATCAAAACCAGCACGCGCTGCGCAAATTCTTTGAGGTTCATCGTCGGCGAGCCTTTTTTGAACACGGGCGCTCAGGAAAGCGGAGCAGAGGCGTCCAGGAACTCTAGCAGGGCGGGCGCGGATTTGAAATCACCGCCTGTGAAGCTGTGCAAAACCGGCGCCGACAATCTTGTGGATGTGCAACTTTTAGAACATAAAAGCCCGCAGCCTAGCGGTTTTAAATAGAGATATTTGCCATTCCTATTAAACTATTAAGAAAATATTTTTGAATTTATTAATTAAACACTGTTCAAGAAACATGGCCCTCACTATACTCATGCTATTATTGGGTTTAGTGTAACTAATTGGAGGCAATCATGGCGAGTCTGTTTAAACGAATCAGCGATGTAATCACCGCCAATCTCAACGATTTGGTGGATCGGGTGGAAGATCCCGAGCGGATGATCAAGCAATTGATCCGCGAGATGGAGGAAAACATCAGCAGCGCGCGCGAAGGCGTGATCGACGCGGTCGCCAGCGAAAAACAGTTGGCCAAGGAGCTGGACAACCAGCGCCGTCAGGCCGAGGAATGGCACAACCGTGCCCGCCGGGCCTTGGAGGCCGGCAACGAGGCGCTGGCGCGGGAAGCGCTGATGCGCAAGAAGGAGCACGATGGCGTCGTCGCCAATTTGACCGCGTCCTGGGAATCGGCCAAGCGCACCAGCGAACGGCTCAAAACCCAGTTGCGGGCTTTGGAGATGAAGCTGGAGGAGGCGCGGCTCAAAAAAGGCAGCCTGGTCGCGCGCCAGCGGGCGGCGCAGGCGCGCGATCAAATGGATCAGGTCCGCGACCGGTTCCAGAACGGCCTCGATCTCGATCATACCTTTGGGCGGATGAGCGACAAAGTGGGCGAAATGGAGGCGCGGATGGAAGCGCGCGAGGAGCTGTACGGCGAATACAGCCAGATCGAAAAGGAGTTCCTCAAAATGGAGATCAACAGCGAAGTCGAGGCGGAATTGGCCGAACTCAAGCGGACAACCTCGCGCAAGGATTAACGTCGGCGGAGCGGGCGGCAACGGCAGGGGGCGGCTTTAACGATGGAGTGGATGTTTTTGTTGGCGTTGGCCGGATTGTGGATGATTTCGCCGGTCGTCCTGTTCATCGCGCTGATGATGGCCCAACGCCGGATTCGGGCTTTGCGCGAGCGCTTGATGGAGCAGGCGGCGAACAGTTTGATCCCCGCATCGGCCGAGCCGGCGGGCGATGGGCCAGCGGGGCCCGTTCGGGCGGATGCGGGAGCAGAGCCGCCGCTTCCGGTGATGCGGGGGCGCGATTCGCGCTTTGCGCCGGTCGATCTGGAAAATCTGGCCCTGCTGCGGCTGGAGTTGCAGCGCTTGGCGCAGGCCGGCGAACTTGACCCGGACCGGCATCGCCGGCTGACCGCCGAGTTGGAGCGGTTGTGGGAAGACCATCTGCAAGCGGGCGGCGCGCGACCCGATAACGAGTTCTGGCGCCGCCGCCGCGTTTCGGCGTGGCGGCTGTTGGCGCAGGCCGCGCAGAGTCCGCCGGGGCCGCCGCCGTGGCAACCTGCCGCGCAAATGCCTCCGCCGCCCGCCGCTCAATTAACCCCTGCCATCGGTGAATCAGAGCGGGCGACCGCGGAGCCTACGCATCCGGCGCCAGCCGCATGGACCGTCGCGCCGCTGGAGCCGGGCAAACCGCCGCCCGACAAGCCGCTTCGGATTCCAGGCGCCGGCGAAGTGCCGGCCGCGCGCCCTGTCCTACACCCTGTCGCGGCGGCACGCTCCATCGCCCGACCGGCCCCGGAGATCGACGCGGGCGACGGGCTTGAGGAGGATTGGCGGCCGCAACCGCCCAGCCCGCTGGAAAAAGCCCTGCGCGCGATCTCCGGCTGGCCGAAGCTGATCGCGCCGTTTCTGGCCCAGAACGTCGGCTGGTTCGTCGGCGGTTTCTGCTTTATCGCGGGCGCGCTGTTCCTGATCGCCAACACCTCCGGTTTTATCAACGCGCTGGTGGTCTTCGCCAGTTTGTTTGGCGCGAGCGCGTTCTTGATTTGGGCCGGTTATCAGTTCCGCCGCAAGCGCCCGGAGCTGACGGTCGCCAGCAGTATGCTGCTGACGCTGGGGATGCTGCTCGCGCCGCTGGTGCTGGCGGTCGCGGCGCGTTCGGTGGCGGCCGCGCGCGGAGATCCCCTGTGGTCGGCTGTCGGTCTGGGGCTGACGGCGATCAGCTTGGGGGCTTTCGCCTGGGCCGCCCATCTGGTCAGCGCCTTGATGGATCGCGCGCTGCAAGGTCGCTACGCTCGCTTGCTGGCGGCCTTGGGCGCGGTGCAATTGGCCGCACCGCTGGCCGGCGTCCTGCCGGACTGGCGGGTTTTGGCGGGGCTGCACGCCCTGTTGCTGGGTTTGCTCGGCTACGGCTTGTGGGCTTTCTCAAGCGAATGGTTGCGCCGCGTGTTCGTGGATCGGCGCTTGACCGCGCACTATGCCGCCGGGATGCTGGTTTACGTCGCCGCCGTGTCGTTCATCCATCTGACGTGGCTATGGCCGGAACCTCTGCCGGCCGGGTATGCGGGACCGTTCTTGATGGCCTTGTGCGGGCTGCTGTTTCCGGTGGACGCCGCGTTCAAGGAGTGGGTCAACAAATACGCTTTTCTATCCCGGTTCAGTTTTGTCCTTTACGGGCTTTCGGCGGTGGCCGTGGCGGTGGCGAGTCAGGCTACCCCGCCGCTGTTGCTGACGCTGGCCCTGGGCGCGCTGCTGTACGGTTGGGTGACGTGGCGTTACCGGACTTTGCCGCCGCTGTATCTGTTGTTCGGCTGCCTTGCGGGGCTCTATGGCTTCGGGCTATTGCAGGCGCTGCCGCCGGCTTGGCGCGGCTTGGCCAGTCAGCCGGGTTTGCTGGCGTTGCTGGGATGCGCGCGGTGGGCGGCTTCAAGATCGCGCGCCATCGCCCTGCAATGTCTTGCGGTATTCGCCCTGCTGCTGGTCGGTTTGACCGCCTGGAGCTTGATCTGGACCCCGCCCGGCTGGCCGGGTTTCGTCGCGGCCGCGCTGGCGGCGGTGCTGGCATATGGCGGGATGCGGCTGGCGCTGGCCTTGCCGGAGGCGGATGCGCGTTGGGTCCGGGCCGGTTACGGGGTGATGGCGCTGGCGGCGGCGGCGGTCGCGCATCTGCCGGACGGTTTCGGGTGGGATCGGGCAATACAGACCGCTTACGGCTGGCTGGCGCTGGCGGCGGCGTGGGCGGCGTTGGGTTTGCGCGAGCCCCGGCAATCGCCTGACGGCCGTTCGGTGTGGGTGACCGGCGCGCTGGCTAAAGTGGTGTTGGCGTTGGGGGTGGTCGGGATCGCGCTATGGCCGGAGCTGCTCGGTCGGGTCGAGCCGATTCTATCGTTGGGCTTGTCCGGCGCGTTGCTGTTGTGGCTGAGTTTGAGCCTGCGCCGCCAGACTTTATTTTATGGCGCGCTGGCGTGCGCCGCCGCCATGGGCATCCTGGTCAAGCACGGTTATTTCCCAGGCCCGAGCACTGGCTTGATCGAGTTCGCTCTGGTGGCGGCGCTGTGGGTTTTGCTGTGGCGTTTGGATTGGCGGCTTCGGGTTCGCGCCGCTTGGTTGGCGGATTCCGCTGACGCGATGTCCGCCTCGGCACCCGAGGCGCTGCCGCCGTCTCTGGCGGAGGTGATTCGCCGGCCGCTGGAACAGGCCATGGCGTTGCTGTGGGCGGTGGGCTTGGCGAAGCTTGCGCTGGCACTTTGGTCGGGCGCGGTATCGGCGACATGGCCGATCACGGCCGCGCTGGGCGCGGCTACCAACCTGTTGTTGATCGGCTATTTTCATCAGTTCCGCTGGGTGGCGCTGCCGGTTTTTCTGGGTTTGGTGAGCGGTTTGATCGGCTTGGAGCGCCTGGGATTCACCTTGCCTTGGCTCGCTTCGGCGGCGGTGCTCTACGCGCTGTCAGTGTGGCGGCTGGGAGCCGCTGCGCTGGCGCATCCCTCGGCGGGCCGGTGGGCGCTGGCGATGGGCTTCGCGGTGCCCGGCGGTTCGGGCGGCCGCCGCCTGGTCGAGGAAAGCCTGCTCGGGTTCGCCGCGCTGATCGCGGCGGCGACCGTCGCGGCCAGACCGATGTGGGCGTTACTGGGGTTATCGGCGCCGGAGCTGTTGCCGGCGCTGGCGCTCAGCTTGCTGTTATTCGTGTGGGTGGGCTGGCATTACCGCTCGGAACGCTACGCCTATGCGGCGCTGATCGCGCTGACGGTGACAGCGTGGTCGCTCGATGCCGGCTGGGCGGCCCCGGTGTGGTTGGGTCTCGCCCAGCCGCTGTCGAACGTGCTGTTGAGCGCCGGGATGGCGCTGGCGCGATTGGGGCTGGACACGGGGAAAGCCGCGCCGTTGGCGTACTGGCGAACGCCGTTGCAGCGGTCGAGCGCGCTGCTGTATCTGCTGGCGCTGGCGGGAGCGCTGCTGGCCGGGTTGGCGGGCGATGCGCGGTTGCCCGTCCTGTTGGCGCTGCTTTGCCTCGCGCTGTTTCCGGTCGCTCGGCCGTGGCCGAACGCGCCGGCTTGGCGCGGCCTCGGCCTGGCGCTGCTTTCGAGCGCCCTGGCTTGGAGTTTGCTGGGTTGGGGCGATTTCGCCCGCGCGACGGAGTTCTGGGTGATCGTGGCTTGGGGCTACGCGCTCTGGTTCGACGGCAATGTTTTGTTGCCGCGCTGGAATGCCCGCCAACCGGGTTGGGCCGTCGCGCCGGAAGTTTGGCCGCTGCTGGGTTTGGCCTGCGTCCTGAGCGGGGGCTTCTACGGCTTCTTCGCCGGCATTTTTCCGCTCGCCGGGGCGTTGGCGATGCTGGCGCCGTATCTGTTCCTGCTGTTGCGGAATACCGCGTGGCCGGGGATGGCGTGGCTGGCGGTTGCGGCGCTGACCGCCAGCGGTTTGTTGGCCAGCGGCGATCGGGCGGCGTGGACGCTTCCGGCGGGCGGTCGCGACCCGAGTGCCATCTGGCCGGGCTGCGCTGCCGCGCTGGTCTGGCTCAATGGGCTGTTCTGGCTCGGCCCCTTGTGGCGGCGGCATGGCCGGATGCTGGCGCAAAGTCTGCGCTGGCGGCAGGGAGGCTTGGCGGAACCGTTGTATTGGTTGCCGTTTGCGGGGCTGGGTGCGGTTTTGATGCTGCTCGGGCAGGTAGAGCTCAGTCTATTTTGGCTGGAGCGTGGGACTGGACCTATCCCTTGGAGCTTGATCGGGGTGATGGCCTTGGCGGTCGCGACCGCCGGTCACGGGTTTTGGCTCCGCCGGCAACCGCTTCAGGCGCACGGGTTGCTGCTGGCTTTGTTCGCGCTGGCGGGCGCGATTTTGCTCAAGCTGGGATTGTCGCCGGCCGGGGTGCCCTTGGCGGTCGCGCTGGCGGATGGCGCGCTGTTGTTGGCTTGGCGGTGCGGGCCTTATCGGCAAACCGTTTGGCATGATGCGCTGGAACAGTGGTTGGCGGCGTTGCCCGCGGTCGCGGTCGCGTTGCTGTTTGTCGCCAGCGGCTTCGATTGGCGGATGATCGCCGCGACGCTGGGGGTGTTGGCGGCGGTCTTGCTGGCGCAAGGGTGGTGGCAAGGCGAGGCGAGCCGCTTGAAACTGGGATTGTCGCTGGCGCTGGCCGCCAGTTACGCGGTTTGGTTGCTCGATGCCACGGGCTTGACGGCTGTGCCCCTGACAGGGTTGACGCCTTGGTACGGTTTGCAGGCGGTCGCTTTGTTGTGGGGCCTGATGGCTTGCCGGCGACCGTTGGCGGCTTGGTCGCGCGGGACGGCGGCCGGGTCCGCCGAAGCGAGGGCCCGCCGGATTGATGCGCTGGAACAGGCGCTGAGGGACTCGTTGCCGCCGCTGCTGGCGTTGGCTCTGCTGTGGTTGGGCTGGCACGCTTGCGCCGTGCTGGCCCATCAAACCGGCTGGGGGGGGACGCCGTGGCGGTTTGGCGCCACCGTCGATCCGTGGGCGGCCGGCGCGGCGCTGCTGTTGCTGGCCGGATTGGCCGCAGGCCGGGCATGGCGACGATCCCAGGAACCGAAATGGGTTTATCTGACGGCTCTGGCGTTGGGGCTGCTGGCGGGCTACGCCCGGCTCGCGCTGGCGGGTGTGACGCCATTCGCGGCCGCGGATAGCGCCGCGCTGATCGCGGCGGCCTGCGGCGCGTTTTTGCTCCATCGATTCACTGCGTCGCGGCCGCTCTACCATTTGGCCTTGGGGTTACCGCTGTTGGCGCTGGCGACCGTTCCTTGGCAAGTGGCTTCAGCGTGGACCGGCGGGACTTTGCTGGCCGCCGCCGTCCTGTATTTGTCGATGGCGGGAACGCTGCGCAATCCGCTGCCTTTTTACCTGGGCGTGCTGGCGCTGAACGGGGCGGTCTACCTGTGGGCTCCGCTGTGGGCGGAACGCTACGGCCTCTGGCAGTTTTACATCGTGCCGGCCTCGGTATCGGTGTTGGCGCTGTCGCATCTGCACCGCCGCGAACTGCGCCCGAACGCGCTGAGCGCGGCGCGGTTGGCGGCGTTGAGCGCGCTGTATGCCGGGGCGGGCCTCGATGTGTTCCTGCGGCCGGAATTGAGCGTGTTCGTGCTGGCGCTGGCGCTGGCGTTAACCGGCGTGCTGCTCGGTATAGCCCTGCGCGTGCGCGTCTTTCTTTATGCCGGCGTAGCGTTTCTGGTGCTGAACGTGGCGGGACAGTTGAGCCGCTTTTACCCGGATCATGGGTTGAGCCGGGCGTTGATCTTGATCGGTTTGGGGGCCGCCATCACGGTGGGGATGGTTTGGTTTAACCTCCAGCGGGAGGCCATTATGCGCAGAATCCGGATCGTGCGCGCCGATCTGGCGGGGTGGGAATGAGCGGAAGGCCGATGATCCGCCCATCATGAAGAATCCGTGAAACTTTACGGCCGGCCATGCCAGAACTAAAAAACCCTGCTAAAGTCCAAACGAAAAGAGTACAAATAACGCTACACCTGATCGCTGGCTCGTGAAGGATTGAATGAAGGGCGACCGACGCTATCGTTCGTGATCCCGGAGCTGGATCGGATTCGGGGGCAGCTCAATCGGCAAAAAGCGTTGGAGGATGATTGATGAAACAGACTCTCAAACTCAAATCGTGGATGGAGGGCAGGATATTGCCGCCCTTGATCTTGTGGCTCCTGGGTGTTCCCGGGGTTGTCGTGATCCTGCTTTGGCTGTTCTTCTTCAGAGGCTGAACCGGTTCCGGTCGTTCTGGCGACCCGACCCGTGCTCGAATGCCGGCGGCCCTATGGAACGGGCCGCCGGCTTCTTGTGTGCGGGTAATTCAATATAATTTTTTTAATATTTTCCTGAATTTATCCTCGCCGTTCTTTTGAAGTTGTCTCAACTCGATAGTGTTGCTTGTCCGGCTCGCGATGGCTATTTTGCGGCGAAGTTGCGTGTCCCCGTGGGTGTCCTTGTCCGTCGCGCGGTCGCAATTCTCAAATTTTGGCATTCGGCGTCAGGGGACTTTTGCGGTTGACGGTCACCTTGGCGCTTTTGTGTGTTTGCTGCGATGACCGACCAAACTAAGTCGCAGCAGAAATCGCTACTCTTGCGTCCACCCATTCGCTCTCAAGGAAATTGACGTATGACCGATAAAACCAATAAGCCTGTCAAAGCTGAAAAGTCCACCAAAGCCGCCAAGTCCGAAAAGCCCGAAAAAGCGGCGAAACCCCGAAAGACCGACGATATCGAAAAGGCCGAAAAAACGGAGACCAAGAAAAAAACCGCTCAATCGAAAAGCGGCAAAGCCGCCCAAGTTCACGGCGGAATGGGCGCCATCATTCACGATGGCGGCGTCGCCTTCAGGGTGTGGGCGCCCCACGCCAACCAGGTTTTCGTCAAGGGCGATTTCAACGGCTGGTCCGACGACAAGCATCCCTTGAACTCGGAAGGCAACGGCTATTGGTACGCCGATGTGGCCGAGGCCAAGACGGGGCACGAATACAAATTTCTGGTCGTCAACGGCGACATGCGGATGGATCGGATCGATCCCTACGCCCGTCAAGTCACCAACTCGGTCGGCAACGGCGTGATCTACGATCCGGCCAGCTACGATTGGGAAGGGGATGACTTCCATTTGCCGCCCCACAACGAACTGGTCGTCTACGAGATGCACATTGGCTCGTTTTTCGTCAAAAGCGACGACAAGCCGGGCGATTTTGCGGTGGCGCTGGAAAAGCTGGATTATTTGAAGCGCCTGGGCGTGAACGTGATTCAGGTGATGCCGGTCGCGGAATTCGCCGGCGATTACTCCTGGGGCTACAACCCCGCTCACATCTTCGCGGTGGAAAGCGCTTACGGCGGGCCCGCCGCGTTCAAAAATTTCATCAAGGAATCGCACCGTCGAGGGATGGCGGTGATACTGGACGTGGTTTTCAACCATTTCGGCCCCAGCGACCTCGACATCTGGCGCTTCGACGGCTGGCACGAGAACGAGAAGGGCGGCATCTATTTTTACAACGACCACCGCTCGCAAACGCCGTGGGGCGACACGCGGCCCGATTATGGCCGGGAAGAGGTGCGCCGCTACATTCACGACAACGCGCTGATGTGGTTGCGGGACTATCGCGTGGATGGCCTGCGCTACGACATGACCCTGTACATCCGCAGCATCCACGGCGGCGGCGGCGACGACATCCCCGAAGGCTGGGGCTTGATGCAGTGGATCAACAGCGATGTCCGCAGCCAATTCCCCGGCCGCATCACCATCGCCGAGGATCTTCGCGGCAACGAGTGGCTCACCAAATCGCCGGGCGAGGGCGGCGCGGGCTTCCACAGCCAGTGGGACGCCCATTTCGTGCACCCCATCCGCGAGGTGGTCATCGTGGCGGAAGACCAGTGGCGCTCGATGAACGCGGTGCGGGAAGCGATCGCCTTCAACTACAGCGGCGATGCCTTCCGGCGGGTGATCTACAGCGAATCGCACGACGAGGTCGCCAACGGCAAGGCCCGCGTGCCTCAAGAGGTCAACCCTGGCGACCCCAAGGGCTGGTACGCGCAAAAGCGCTCCACTTTGGCGGCGGGCCTGGTGTTTACTTCCCCCGGCGTGCCGATGATCTTTCAGGGCCAGGAATTCCTGCAAGGCGACTGGTTCCGGGACGATGTGCCCTTGGACTGGGATTTGAACGATTCCTTTCAAGGCATCGTGCGCCTGTATCGCGACTTGGCGCGGTTGCGCTTGAATCGGGCGGGGATCAGCCGGGGTTTATGCGGCCAGTTCGTCAACATCTATCACGTCAACGACGCCGATAACGTGATCGCCTTCCAGCGCTGGGACCAGCATGGGCCGGGCGATGATGTGGTCGTGGTGGTGAATCTGAGCCATCACCCGAAAGAAGGGTATTACATCGGCATGCCGAACGCCGGGCGATGGCGGTTGCGCTTCAACAGCGACGCGCCGGTCTACAGCAAGGATTTCGCCGGTTTTCACAGCACCGACGTCGATGCCTGGGACGGGCCGCGCGACGGCTTGGACGCTCACACCATCATCGGCATCGGCTCCTACAGCGTGCTGATTTACAGCATGGATCGCTGAGGCGCTCAAAACGCACAATCTCCATCCGGCGTCCGATAACCGCCGGATGGAGCCCGCAACGGCAGCTTCGGAGCCGAGGCGTTTTCAGACGCTGAAGCTCTCCCCGCAGCCGCACATTTCCTTGGCGTTCGGGTTGTTGAAGCGGAAGCCTTCGTTGAGTCCCTGCTTGGCGTAATCCACTTCCATGCCATCCAGATACGGCAAATTCTTTTCGCTGACGACGATCTTGACGCCCTGCGACTCGATGATTTGATCGTCGGCGTTGATGGCGTCGGCCAGGCTGACCGTGTACATGTAACCGGAACAGCCGGTGTTGCGCACGCCGAGCCGCAACCCCTGCACCTCCTGTTTCTTGGCGATAAAATCGCGGGCGCGGGCGGCGGCTTTTTCAGTGAGCGTAATGGTCATGCGGTTATCCTCGCAAGCGATCAGGTGTTTGAAACGCAGTTCGCGCGTCCGGCCGGCTTGGCGCTCAACGCGCGCAAAACGGCGTTGAGCGCGGTTTCCGCCAGGACGGCGCAATGCAATTTTGCCGGCGGTATTTCCAGGCTTTCGACCAGTTCATGATGCCGAAAGTGCCCGGCCTGTTCCAGCGATCGGCCTTCAATGCGCTGGCACAAATTTTCGCCGCAAGCGATCAGCCAGCCGCAGCCGTAAGCCTTGAAGCGAGCGGTCTCGATACAGCCTCGTTCACCGATCCGCAACTGCAACTGCAAAACATCGCCGCTGAGCGGTTCGCCCACCCGCGCCTCAACCGTGCCAGGATCGCTTAAATCCAAAATTCCGGCATGGCGCGGCTGCCGGAAACATTGCCTCGCGGCGGCGCTCAACTCCAGCATGACGGTCGTTTCAGGCCGAGACTTCGCGATTCTGATCCGCTTTGAGCCTATCGCCATCCCCCGTGGACCAGCCGTTTTGGCTGGCGGCCGAATGTAGCTGGCAACCCTTTAACTCGGCCAGACACATTTCGCCCGGCTCGATGCCGGCTTGCCGCAGCGCTTGGCAAAGCTGGCGGATGGTGGCGTCGAGCGATTGGATGTGATCCAGCATCCGGTTGATGGCGTGCGCCTCCGGATCGGGCAGATCGGGCGTCGCGCCGTAGGCGTCGAAACCGAGCTTGCGGGCGATTTCGCGGCGCACTTCCGCGTCGGCGTCGGTCGCCTCGACCATCCGGCCCGGCACGCCGACCACCGTGGCGCTGGCCGGCACTTCCTTGATCACCACCGAATTTGAACCGATGCGGGCGTTGTCGCCGACCTTGAACGGCCCCAGCACCTTGGCCCCGGCGCCGATGACGACATTGTTGCCGAGCGTGGGATGGCGCTTGCCCTTGTTCCAACTGGTGCCGCCCAGGGTGACGCCTTGATACAACGTGCAGTCATCGCCGATCTCGGTGGTTTCCCCGATGACCACGCCCATGCCGTGATCGATGAAAAAGCGGCGGCCGATTTTCGCGCCCGGATGGATTTCGATGCCGGTCAACCAGCGGCTGATGGCCGACAGAAACCGCGCCAGCCACTTGAAGCCCAGATTCCACAAAGCGTGATGGACCCGATGCAACAAAACGGCATGAATGCCGGGATAGGCGGTGAGCACTTCAAGCACGGTGCGCGCGGCCGGATCCCGGTCGAACACGCAAGTGATATCTTCGCGCAGGCGTTGCCAAAACAGCATGGCCAATTCATCCGAGGGGCTAAGTGAGCCGATCGCCGCAACGGGCGGCGATGAAGGTGAAACATTATATCGGTTTCTGGCTCCATACTCGTAGAAGTCGTCAACTCGCCGCGCGACCGGAGGGCGGGCGCGGGGCGTTTCACGGAGCGCTTCGCGCGCCGGATACGCGCGGCGAGGCCTCAAACCAGCTCCGACCGGCATCAGAGGCTTTCGTGGTGCTAAAGTTGTCCCTGAATCAGTAAATCTGGCTTCTCGGACGAGGCGGTCCTAAGATTATGTTCATAAACACTCTCCGCGATCCTGACCAGTGAAAATCGGATCGATGGTGGAAGCGAGTCGACAATTGGAGGATGGTCGCGATGGTGAAACCGTGGATCAACGAAGACGTTTTTAAAAGCTGGACCGAAGCCCAAAAACGGCTTTGGGATAGCCTGTGTTCGGCGGTGCCGTTCCAGCCGCCAGCCGGCATCGAAACGTGGCGGGAGACTTATCTTAAAAATCTGACCGTTTGGGAATCGGCGGTCAAAAAAACTTTGTCGCAGGAAGCGTCCTGGGTGCGCCGGTGGGTCAAGCAGGTCGCTCGGGAGAATGGCGCGCCGGAAATGATGACCACGTGGGTCCAGCAGATGGAAGATGTGCTGCAACGTTGGATTCAGGCGCAAAACCAGTGGTGGGACGATTATTTTGCGGTCTTGCGTCGCGGCGGCGAACTGGCCAACGCCGGTCGGGAGGCGAAACCGGGCACGGCGACTATCAAAGCAATGGCGGGCGTTATCGCAAGCCCGCAAAAGGGTGAAGACGAGAAAAAAGCCGGCAGCAAACCGGAAGCTGTCGCGCCCGTCGCTCAAGCGCCCGGCGCCGCGCCAAAGCCGCCGCCGAAGGCTGCAACCCCCATCGAATCCCCTGCGGCGAGCGCGAGCGCGCAAGCCGAAGCGCCGACGCGGCCCATCGCCCCGCCAAACCCGAGCCAGCCGGACGACCTCAAGGCGATTATCGGCATCGGTCCCGCTTTGGAAAGAAAGCTGCTCGCGCAAGGCATTATCAGCTATCGCCAACTGGCGACGATGAGCGAGGCGCAAATCGACAAACTCGAAACCAACATCAAAGCGACCGGCCGCATCCGCCGGGACGACTGGATCGGTCAGGCCAAAGCCCATCACCTGCAAAAATATCGGGAAAAACTGTAGCGTATGGTCGATCTCGGCGGAGTCGCCGAGCTATTGGGAGCCGACTGCTCGATGTCAGCAAACGCCATCGCCGCCATCCTCGGCGGCCAAATTGCGCCAGGCCAACGGGTCAGCGTTCAAGGGTGGGTGCGCACCCGCCGCGATTCCAAGGCGGGCCTGTCGTTCGTGGCCGTCCACGACGGGTCCGGATTCGAGCCGCTCCAGGTTATCGCGCCGGCCGACTTGCCCAATTACGCTGACGAAATCGCGCATCTGACCGCCGGCTGCGCGGTGCGCGTCACCGGCGAATTGGTCGCTTCGGCGGGCAAGGGTCAGGCGGTCGAATTGCGGGCCGAGCGGGTTGAGGTGATCGGTTGGGTGGACGATCCGGAAAGCTATCCCATCGCCCCCAAAGCCCACAGCTTCGAATATCTGCGCACGGTCGCCCATTTGCGGCCGCGCACCAACAGTATCGGGGCGGTGGCTCGGGTCCGCGCTTGCCTGGCGCACGCCATCCAGCGCTTTTTCCACGAGCGAGGCTATTTTTGGGTTCATACGCCGATCATCACCGCCAACGATTGCGAGGGGGCCGGCTCGCTGTTTCGGGTCAGCACGCTGGATTTGCTCAACCCGCCGCGCACCGCGCAAGGCGGCGTCGATTTCGATCGGGATTTCTTCGGGCGAGAAACCTTTCTGACGGTTTCCGGTCAGCTCAATGTCGAAGCTTACTGTTTGGCTTTGTCCAAGGTTTACACTTTTGGACCGACTTTTCGGGCCGAAAATTCCAATACCAGCCGCCATCTGGCCGAATTTTGGATGGTGGAGCCCGAGACGGCCTTCGCCGATTTGCCGGCCAACGCCGATTTGGCCGAAGCGTTGCTGAAAGCGATGTTCGAGGCGCTGTTGGACGAACGGGCCGACGACATGGCGTTTTTCGCTCAGCGCATCGACAAAAACTGCATCCAGCGCCTGGAGCGGATAATTCAGGTTCCGTTTAAGCGGCTGGACTATGATGACGCGATTCAGGTGCTGGCTCGCGCGGGCCGTTCTTTCGAGTTTCCGGTGCGCTGGGGCATGGACCTCCAATCCGAGCACGAGCGCTACCTGTCGGAAAATTATGTGGGCGGTCCGGTGGTGCTGATGAATTATCCCAAAGAGATCAAAAGTTTCTACATGCGGCTGAACGATGACGGGCGCACGGTGGCGGCCATGGATGTCCTGGTTCCGGGCATCGGCGAAATCATCGGCGGCAGCCAGCGCGAGGAGCGCCTGGAGGTTCTGGATGCCCGGCTCGACGAATTGGGCATGAACAAAACGGCGTATGGCTGGTATCGCGACCTGCGCCGCTACGGCAGCGTGCCGCACGCCGGCTTCGGTCTGGGCTTCGAGCGCGCGGTCAGCTACGTGACGGGGATGAGCAACGTGCGAGACGTCATTCCCTTTCCTCGCTCGCCTCGCAGCGCCGAATTCTAGCGCGCCGTCTCGCGTCCTCACGGGTGGGCTCCCATGATCGATATCGTTCATCCGCCGTCCTTGATCAAAAGCCGCGCCCGCCGAAATCTGGCGCCGGTGGCGCGCCCATCGAACGACGATTTTGTCGAGGCGATCAACTCCGTGATGGGAATGCTCGACGCCGGCGATGCGACCGACGTGCGGCAAGACGGAGCGCCAGTCGACACCCTGCTGCCCGGCCAGACTTTGGATGAATACCTGATCGACGAGGTGCTGGGCACGGGCGGTTTCGGGGTGACCTACAAGGCGTGGGATACCCTGCTGGAAACCTGGGTCGCCATCAAGGAATATTTTCCGAGCGAATGGTCGTTCCGGGACGGCGATGGCGTCACGGTCCACCCCAACACCCAGGGCGGTTTTCGGAGCATCGACGAACAGCTCTCCAACTATCTCTGGGGCCTGGAGCGATTTTTGGAGGAAGCGCGGGTGCTGGCGCGGGTGCAGCACCCGTACGTGGTGCGGGTGAAGCGGTACTTCCGGGCGCACGGGACGGCGTACATCGTGATGGACTACGAGGAAGGGCAACCGCTGAGC
>JAEUPW010000134.1 GCA_016790045.1 Candidatus Competibacteraceae bacterium | reverse complement strand
CGGCATGGGCGTGATCGTGCTGGCGGTGGCGCTGCTGCCGATGCTGGGCGTGGGCGGGATGCAGTTGTACAAGGCCGAGACGCCGGGGCCGATGAAGGACGAGAAACTGACCCCGCGCATCACCGAAACCGCCAAGAATCTGTGGTACATCTACGTCGGCTTGAACGTGGCCTGCACCCTGTCGTATTGGGCCGGCGGGATGGACTTGTTCAACGCGGTTTGCTACAGCTTTGCCACCATGGCTCTGGGCGGTTTCGCGCCGCACGACGCCAGCTTGGGGTTTTTCACCAGCCCGATCCTCGAATTGCTGGCCGGCTTTTTCACTTATCTGGCCGCCGTCAATTTCGCGCTGTATTTTTTGGCTTGGCGCGCGCGCAGCATCAGAGCCGTGCTGCGCGACGCCGAATTCAAATTCTTTACCGTGGTCATGGCCGGAATTGTCGCCGCCACCTGCTCTTATCTGTACTTCAACGGCAAATTTCCGCTGTGGGAATCGTTTTATCACGGGTTTTTCCAAAGTCTTTCCATCGTGACCAGCAACGGCTTGACCTCGGCCGGCTACCCGGCCGATTGGCCGATCTTCGTGTCGTTGCTGCTCTTGCTGGCGAGTTTTTTCGGCGGCTGCGTCGGCTCCACTTGCGGCGGCATCAAGGCGATCCGCTTCTTGCTGCTTTACAAGCAAAGCGTGCGCGAGGCGCGGCTGCTGATCCGCCCGTCCGCGCAGATCGCGGTCAAACTGGGCAACCAACCGGTCTCCGACCGGGTGATGCAAGCGGTGTGGGGCTTTTATTATTTGTATATCTTCAGCTATTGCTTCATGGCGTTGGGGCTGGCGATGAACGGCGTCGATCTGGTGACCGCTTTCGGCTCGGCGGCGGCGGGTCTCAACAACATGGGGGTCGGTCTGGGCGACACGGCGACCGGATTCGGCGTGCTCAACGACATGTCCACCTGGCTGCTGTCGCTGTCGATGCTGATCGGGCGGCTGGAGGTGTTTCCTTTGCTGGTGCTGTTCTTGCCGGATTTTTGGAAGTGAGGCGATGAGCGAGACGCGCTGGGGCTACGCCGGCGAACGGCCGCCGCCGCGATTTAACATGGCCCGCTACTGTTTGGCCGGAGCGGCCGGTTCTGCGCCCGATAAAGTCGCGCTGATCGTGGTGTCCGACGCCCAGGCTCCGGTCGAACGGGCCGAGCGCTGGACCTACGGTCAACTGGACGACGCGGTGCGGCGGGTGGCGGCGGGTTTGCGCGACCTGGGTTTGGAGCCGGGGGCGCGGCTGATGATCCGCATGGGCAATACCAGCGATTACGCGCTGCTGTTTTTTGGCGCCATCGCCGCTGGCTGCGTGCCGCTGCCGTCATCGGCCCAACTGACCGAGGAAGAAGCGGCTTTTTTGTTGCGGGATTCCGGCGCTCGCGTGCTCGCCCTGTCCGACGATCTGGCGATCGCGCCGCCACCGGGGGTGCGGGTGTTCGGTCCCGCCGAGGTGATGGCGCTGCGCAAGAACCACCAACCGCAAGCCTACGCCGACACCGCCGCCGATGATCCCGCGTTTTTGGTCTACACCTCCGGCACCACCGGCCAGCCCAAGGGCGTGCTGCACGCCCAGCGCTCAGCGTGGGGGCGGCGGCCGATGTATCAAGGCTGGTATGGCATTCGCCCGGACGATGTGATTTTGCACGCCGGAGCGTTCAACTGGACGTATACGCTGGGGGTGGGCTTGACCGATCCGTGGGCCAACGGCGCGACGGCGGTGCTGTACAACGGCCCGCGCGATGTCGCGGTCTGGCCGCTGTTGATGGCGAAATTCCGGGCCACCTTGTTCGCGGCGGTGCCGGGCGTGTACCGGCAAATTTTAAAGTACGCGGATTTGCGCGATTTCGATTTGTCCGGCCTGCGGCACGGCCTGACCGCCGGCGAGGCGTTGAGCGCGGCTTTGCTGGAGCAATGGCGGGCGATCACCGGCAAGGAACTGTATGAAGCGCTGGGGATGAGCGAGTGCTCGACCTATATTTCGTCCTCGCCCGGCGTGCCGGTCAAGCCCGGCAGCCCCGGCAAGCCGCAAGCGGGCCGCTGCGTGGCGGCGTTGCCGGTCGAGGGCGGCGAGGAGCCGCTGCCGGCCGGCGAAGCCGGCTTGCTGGCGGTGCACCGCAGCGATCCGGGCTTGATGCTCGGTTACTGGAACCGGCCGGACGAGGAAGAACTGGTCTATCGGGGCGAGTGGTTCATCGGCGGCGATCTGGTCCATTTCGACGCCGACGGCTACATGAGCTACCACGGCCGCAACGACGATGTGATGAACGCCATGGGCTATCGCGTTTCGCCGCTGGAGGTCGAGCATTGCCTGAGCCAGCATCCGGCGGTGGCCGAAGTGGCGGTGACCGAATTGAAAGTGCGGGAGGGCGTTTCGGTGATCGCGGCCTTCGTGGTGCCGCGCGATCCCGACGAGCCGGAAGGCGTGGATGCCGCGCCGTTGCTGGCTTATGCCCACCAACATCTCGCCGCCTACAAGTGCCCTCGCGAGATCATTTTTACCGACAGCCTGCCGCGCACCGCCAACGGCAAGGTCCGCCGCCGCGATCTGGCCCAATGGCGGCGCTGAACGGCATCGGCGCGGATGCGCCTTCGCGTCCTGTCGGCCGCGCGCCAACCGCTTCGGCGCTGAGCGGCCCGGAAGGCGAGTCCGAAGTGGCGACCGATTCGCCCCCGATTCCCGGACATTCGACCGCGGCCGTGTCGGGTGCGCTGTTCGATACGGATCATTGCCTCAATTGCGGCGCGCGGTTGGCTGGCCCGTTCTGCGCGGACTGCGGGCAGAAGAAGGCCAGCCGCATCGGCGTCCGGACCGTGCGCAGCGAAGCGTGGTCGCGGTTTCGCTGGTTCGAGTGGGACACGATCCGGTCGGCGTTCGGCGTGGTGCTGCGGCCCGGAACGGTCGCCCGGCAGT
Source organism: Candidatus Competibacteraceae bacterium (assembly GCA_016790045.1). Classification (GTDB taxonomy): domain Bacteria; phylum Pseudomonadota; class Gammaproteobacteria; order Competibacterales; family Competibacteraceae; genus Competibacter_A. Next base: position 478 of record JAEUPW010000134.1, on the reverse strand, counting down.
ACGTGCTGGGGATGCGCAAGGATCACCCGCATCCGCTGACGCTATTGTTGCTGGCTATCGGCGCGCTGGTGCTGGTGCTGGGCCAGACCGAGTATCTTGCGCCCGCCTTTCCGAGCGAGGCGGCCCAGCGGATGTACGCGCTGATCCGCGAGTATTCCAACTGGTCGTTTTCGCTCGGCATCGTCGCGGTGTTCCTCAGCGCCGTCATCGTGTTTTACGGGCGCTTGGGCTACAACCTGACGGAAATCCTGACCCTTTCGATTTACTGCCACGCGCTGTTTATCGGGATGCAAATCCTCAATCAATCGCCGCTGTTGCTGTGGCCGACGCCGGAGCTGATGCGCTGGCACCAGCGCTATTCGCCCTATTACATGAACGCCCTGCAGGCGGCCGCGTTGCTGATCGCCTTCAAGCAGTTTTTTCTGGTCGATCTGCGGCGCGAGGGGTGGAAGTTGCTGCTGGCGGGTATTCTCTTTAG
>JAEUPW010000087.1 GCA_016790045.1 Candidatus Competibacteraceae bacterium | reverse complement strand
AAGACGTTATCCGAAGTGAAAAACACCTTGCGGCGGCAAATGGACCCCGAAGGCTGGCAGGTGCCGGCTTTATCGGCGAGCGCCGCGCTGGGCAGCGGGATCGAAGCCCTGGCGGACGCGCTGGACGCGCATCGCGGCTGGTTGTTGAAGAGCAGCCGGTTCACCGCCCGCCGCCAGCGCTGTCAGGCGGAATGGCTGGTCAAGCATGTGCGGGAAGAATTCGGCCGCTATGGCATCGGTTTGCTGGGCGGCGAAACTGCGTTGTTCGCGGCCCTGGCCGACGCGCCGCGCCGCTCGCCCATCGCCGAATACGAAGCGCTGCGCGCCCGTGTGATTCACGCCATGAAATTGAAAAATTAAGGCATCTTCGTAATCGCTAACTTAAAAACAACCCCCACAGAGAGGAATGAAAATGACTAAAGAACTCTACAACCTCGGCGAACAACCCCCGTTAGGCGTCGTTCCCCAGAAAATGCACGCCTGGCTGATTCGGGCCGAGCGGTTCGGCAAGCCGACCGAAGCGTTCCAGCAGGAAGTGGTCAACGTTCCCAGCATCGCCGACGACGAAGTGCTGGTGTACGTGATGGCGGCGGGCATCAATTACAACAACGTCTGGGCGGGCTTGGGCATTCCGGTCAACGTCATCGGCGCGCGCAACAAAGCCGGCGAAAAGGAAGATTTCCACATCGGCGGCAGCGACGCCTCCGGCATCGTCTACAAAGTCGGCAAGGACGTCACCAACGTCAAGGTCGGGGACGAAGTGGTCATGCACTGCGGTCAGTACAGCCGCAACTGCGAGTGGGTCAAGAGCGGCGGCGATCCCATGTACTCGCCGACCTTCCGCATCTGGGGCTACGAGACCAACTGGGGCAGCTTCGCCCAGTTCACCAAGGTTCAGGCCCAGCAGTGCATGCCCAAACCCAAGCACATGAATTGGGAAGAGGCCGCCGCCTATACCCTGGTCGCCGCCACCGCCTGGCGGATGCTGCACGGCTGGGGCGTCAACGCCATCAAGAAAGGCGATGTCGCCTTGATCTGGGGCGGAGCGGGCGGACTCGGCTCGATGGCGATCCAAATCGCCAAGGCCGCCGGCGCCACCTCCATCGCCATGGTTTCCGGCGAAGACAAATTCGACTATTGCATGAAGCTGGGCGCGAAAGGCTGCATCAACCGCAACGAGTTCAACCACTGGGGGATGTTGCCGCACTGGAAAGACAACGTCGGCTACGCCAACTGGATGAAAGGGGTGCGCGCCTTCGGGGCCAAAATCTGGGAGGTGCTGGGCGAGAAACGCGCGCCGAACATCGTGTTCGAGCACCCCGGCGAAACCACCATCCCCACCTCGATTTTCGTCTGCGACACCGGCGGCATGGTGGTGGTGTGCGCGGGGACGACCGGCTACAACGCCACCGTCGATCTGCGCTACCTGTGGATGCGCCAGAAGCGGCTGCAAGGCTCGCACTTCGCCAACACCGAACAGTCGAACCAGATGAACGAACTGGCCCTGCGCGGCCTGCTCGACCCCTGCCTGTCGCGGGCTTTCACCTACGCCGAAATCCCGCTGGCCCACCAACTGATGCACGACAACAAACATCCGCACGGCAACATGGCGGTATTGGTCGGCGCGACCGACTTCGGCCAGGGGGCTAGCGGCAAGCCGCCGGTCAAACTGGAGCATCCGACCCTGCCCAAAGGCGATGTCCACAACACCCCGCACCCGTACCCGATGTCCGAGCCGCTGCCGGGCGTGGCCGAAGCCGAAGCGATCCAGATCGCGGACGACGGCACCAAGGTCAAAGACCTGATGCATCGGGGCATCATCGCGTGCGCGCCGGGGGACACCGTGGCCCAGGTCGCCAAGATCATGGTGGATAAAGAAATTCACGCCGTGGTGGTGATGGACGGCGGCCAGGCGGTCGGGGTGGTGTCGCAGACCGACCTGGTGCTGGCGCGCCAGGGCCGGACGTCCGAAGAAGCGCGGGCGATGCTGGCCAAGGACGTGATGACGCTCGGCTGCGCCACCTGCGACGCCGGCATCTTGCTGAGCGAGGCGGTGAGCCTGATGACCGGGCGGCGGATGCACCGGTTGGTGGTGACCGAAAACGGCCAGCCCACCGGCGTGATTTCGATGACCGACGTGGTACGGAAAATCATCGGGGGCTAGCGGCACGCCGATCGGGCCGCGCCTCGACACCGTCTTTGCGGGCGGGTCGAGGTGGTCTCCACCTGGGACAAAGGGCGCACGCGCGTGCGCCCTTTTTGATGCGCGCTAAACCGATAGGAGTCACGCAGCCGTTGAGGGTGAGATTAAAAAGCAGGATGAACCCACCCGAGACACTTGACTGAGATCAGCTTGACTTTTTGATTGCCACGCCGAAGGTGTGTAATGTGCTTGGCACGGCGCGGGTATGACCGAAGCAATCGGCCATGCCGTCACGCGCTGCGTTTGTCCGGCTGTTGTACCGCCTGCAACTCGCTGCGACGACAGTCTCATGCGAAGCGGCCGGAACAAGGCGCCGAGAACTCCAGCATGAGCGCGGTTCCGGCCAAACGGCATGCCGGTCGCCAGAATTTCCGGGCTTGGCCGGAACCCGAGATTCGATGATGGTTCTATCGAAACGCTCTATTCCTTCAG
>JAEUPW010000081.1 GCA_016790045.1 Candidatus Competibacteraceae bacterium | reverse complement strand
TGATCGAAGGTCCCGGTCACGTGCCGATGCAATTGATCAAAGAAAACATGGACAAGGAATTGGCCGATTGCTTTGAAGCCCCGTTTTACACGCTTGGCCCGCTGATCACGGACAGCGCACCTGGCTACGACCACATTACCTCGGCGATTGGTGCAGCCCAGATCGGCTGGTACGGCTGCGCCATGCTGTGCTATGTGACACCCAAAGAGCATCTGGGCTTGCCGGATAAAGAAGATGTCCGCGCCGGGATTATCGCCTACAAAATTGCCGCGCATGGCGCCGATCTCGCCAAGGGCTATCCTGGCGCGCAGCTCCGTGACAATGCGCTATCTAAAGCCCGCTTTGAATTCCGCTGGGAGGATCAATTCAATCTCGGGTTTGATCCGGAGCGGGCGCACCAATACCACGATGCGACCCTGCCCAAAGAATCTGCCAAAGTTGCCCATTTCTGCTCGATGTGCGGGCCGCATTTCTGCTCCATGAAAATCACGCAGGATGTGCGTGATTACGCCAAAAGACAGGCGGTGGATGACCTGAGCTTCGCTGTCCAGCGGGGATTAGAGGAGAAAGCCGCCGAATTCAGTAAGAGCGGCGGCCAGATTTACCGTTAGCGGGGATCATGACGCCCTGTCTTTTGCGAGATTGGGTTTACGTTTAGGTATGGCTGCCGGGTTTGCAGTTGATCCGGCAGTTAAAAGACCTCATGGCTTCTAAACAAGCCGATTATCTTTTTCAAACAGATATCTAAGCCCGACAGGAATCTGAAGAATTTATTTGCTGAGGCTAGGGTTTTTACCAGGCCAAGAAACATCAATAACTTGAATAAAAATCCGCTGACGCTCAGCCGAGTCAAGCTGTGCTTCTAGGCGAGTGATCTTACAGCCAAAACGAGGAACAACCATGTTCATTGATATTATCCAAAACGGCTAAAAAAGATGGAATTTCCCTTCCCTTGGTTTTTAACCAGAGAAGGGAGAGTTAATCAATTTTACCGCAAATACGCCCCATCCACGCCGATCTTGCCCGGCCCATCCAGCACATAAATCCCCGCTGAGTTGCCTTGAACGTGGAAAGCCATTTCGCCGTGATGCACGGTGATTTCATTCCCCGTTACCGCATCGCGGTAATGGCCGTTGCGGATGTTGCCGACGCGGATATCCTGGCCGCCGCCGATGGTCAATCCCACCACCACGTAACTTTGGCCGTTATTGTAGTCGCGCACGAAACTGAGGCCGCTGCCCCATTCGTTGACCTCGCTCATCGGCCCTTTTTGCAGGGCGGGGATGGCGCGGCGGATTTGATTCAGCCGCTTGATGTGCTGATACAGCGGATGGCCCTGGGTCTGGCCGATGCGCTCGTCGGTCAGATGGTCGCCGAAGTAGGCGCGACCGGTCTGATCCAGGGTGTCGTCGTTGCCGATCACATCCTGCGGCGCTCCCTTCATGAACTCGATTTCCTCGCCGTAATACAGGCAGGGAATACCGCGCGCCGTCCACAGCAGGTTGTAGGCCGCCGCCGCCATCCACTGGTCGCCCTTAAAGCGGAAGCGGAAATCGTTGTCGGGGCCGACATCGTGGTTTTGCAGGAACGTGACCAAGGTCGAGGGATCGCCGAAGATCCAGTCCATTTCCAGCACCGCCTTGACGCCGCCGAAACTGCCCCGGCTCAAGTTGTCGCGGAAGGTGGAAAACAGGCCGAAATCCAGCACCGCGAAACCGGAATCGCCGCCGGAATTGGGATCGCGCGGGTCGTGGCCCAGCCGGGTGTACCACCATGGGCGGATGAAGGATGGGCCATTGTCGCCGTGGCCTAAATCGCCAAAGCCATAGCCCTTGACTAGATTTTCCCCAAACACGAACAAGCCGGGCTTGTGCGCCTTCCAGGCGTTGACGTACTCCAGCAGGTTGTCGCGCGGGACGTGCTTCACCGTGTCGATGCGCAGCGCGTCCACGCCCATATCGAGATAGCGGTTGATCGAGCCGATCAGATAATCCTTGACGTTCTGGCGATCGGTGGCGAGGTTGATGCAATCTCCGGCGATGTGCTTGAGCTGCACCGCCGCGCTTTCCCAGTCGCCGCCGCAGATGAAGCCGTGCTGCATGTACCATTCGGGGTCGAGCCGGTTGGCGTCGATGCCGAAAAAGCGGCCGGGGTTGTAGCCGGGCTTGGGCACCGTTTCCCCGGTTTGGGGATCGACCAGCGGCTCCACGCCGTTCGGGTCGCGGCCGTGACGCTCTTTATACCAGTCCGGCGCGACCGGGTTGTCGATGTCGTCCCGATTGGGCCAGGCGTAATTGCCGAGGCTGCCCTGATACGGGCCGTGGTTGACCCGGCCCTGTTCCGAGCCTTGCGGCACGTAGTATTTGATCGGCAGGTGGTCGATGTGCACCTTGCCGCGGATGCCGTACTGGCAGGAGTGGTTGACCACCACGTCCTGGATGATCTTGATCCCGCGCTGGTGGGCTTCGTCGATCAGATTCTGGTAGGTGGCGTCCGGCGATTCCAGGCGGGGGTCGATCCGGGTCCAGTCGTAGGCGTGATAGCCGTGATAATCCAGCCCGCTGCGATTTTCGACCGGCGGCGTGATCCAGATCGCGGTAAAACCGAGATCGCGGATGTAATCCAGCCGTTGAATCAAGCCCTTGAAATCGCCGCGCCAGTGCGGGTCTTCCGGCTGACCGTGTTGGTTGAACTTGATGCGGTCGCGGCAGAAAAAATTGTTGCTGGGATCGCCATCGTAAAATCGCGCGGTCAGCAGGAAATAAATCGTCTCCTCGCGAAAGTCCTGACCGGTCAGGGCGGCGGGATAGGCGGAGGAAGGAGCGGGGGCGCGCGGGCCGCCGGACTCGCCGCCCCCGCGATTAAAATTTTCCGACGGCGCCCTATCCGGATTGTCGTCCGACCAACCGCCTTCGAGCGTGTACCAGCCGGGACGGTCGCGCTGCAAGTCGCTGGTTTGACGCCCCCGTCCGTCGTGAAACAGCAAGCGGGCGGTGGCGACGCCGTCGAACCGATAGACGAACCAACCGTCGCCCTCGTGCCGCATCAGCGCGCCGGGCCAATCGATGAGCGGGGCGGGCGGGCGAGTGTCCCAGAAATGGATATGCAGATCCTCGGCCCAATCGGCGGGCTTTTTGAAATAGACGGTCAAATCGGCCATGAACAAAATTCCAGAGGGTTAAAAAAACGGATGACGGCGGCAGAAGCGCGCTTGTTCAATACTCGTTGAGCCGCGCGCCGCGCTCCTCGTAGCGAGCGCGCAAGCAGCGTACGTCCGCACCGCAACTGTCCCGCGCGGTCAACCAAGAGCGCTGATCCCGCCGCATCATTTCAGCGCGGCGCGGCGGCAGACGCCGCAACAGGGAACGGTATTGCACCGCCAGATCTTCATCCAGGCGGTTGAGGCCCGGATTGTCGCATACGGCGATTTCGGCGGCGGTGTCGGCGCGGGTGCAGTCGTAGCTGGCGGCGTGGGCCGCGAGCGGTAACGCGCCGGCGCAGAGCAGAGCCAAAGACCAACGCTTGAACATGCTGATTTCTCCCTCGTTGATGGATGAGCGGGGCCCGTCGCGCCCCTGTTTTGAAACCCGACGATCAACCGTCGAAGGTGTTTTTGCGGCGCAATTTCAGTTGCAGCAGGGTCGCGGCCAGAATCAGCGCGAACAGCACGAACGCCGCCGCCGAGGCATACCCCATGTTCCACCAGCGGAACCCTTCCTCGTACATCAACAGCACCACGCTCAGCGTCCGGTTGGCCGGCCCGCCCTGCGTCATCACGTAGGGCTCCGCGAAGACCTGAAAGTAACCGATCATGGTCATCAGCGCCACGAACAAAAAGGTGGGGCCGAGCAAGGGCAGGGTGATGTGGCGGAACTGCCGCCAGGCGCTCGCGCCGTCGATTTGCGCCGCCTCGTAAAGCGTGGGCGGAATGTTTTGCAGGCCCGCGATGAAAATGATCATGTTGAAGCCGAAATTCTTCCACACCGCCATCAGGATGATCGCCGGCATCGCCCAGGCCGGATCGCCCAGCCAATCGACGGGCTGGATGCCGAGCAGGCTCAGGCCGTAGTTGAGAAGCCCGTAGCGGGGGTGATAGAGATAGCGCCAGACCACCGCCACCGCCACCAGCGTGGTGACCACCGGAAGAAAAAAGGCGGCGCGAAAAAAGCCGGGAAACCGGGTCAGGCGCGAATTCACCAGCAACGCCGCACCCAGAGACACGGCCACCGACAGCGGGCCGCCAACCGCCACGAAATAAAAGGTGTTGCCGAGCGCGGTCCAAAACAGCGGGCTTTGCAGCAAGTGCAGATAGTTGTTCAGCCCCACGAAGCGCAGCCGGTCGAGATCGCCCAGCGCGTAGATGTCGAAATCGGTAAAGCTCAACAGTAAGGCCGCCAAAACCGGCAGGAAGAAAAAGACGGCGATCAGCGCCAGCGCCGGGGCCAGGAAGGCCCAGGCGCTCAGCGCGGCGTGGCGTTCGGGGCCGATCACGGCGTCACCCCTCGCGCCAGCAGCCAGCGCCGTTTTTCCAGCATCCGGTCCACGTCCCGGTCCAGCGCGGCCAGGGCGGCGTCCGCCGTCATCTCTCGCCGCACCGCCAGTTCGGCGTAATAGGCGATGCGGTTGGCGATGCGCTCCCATTCGGGGATCGGCGGCGTCGCCCGCACCTGTTGCAACTGCCGGCGGAACGCTTGCGCGTGTCGATTATTGGCCAGCGCCGGATCGCTCCAGGCGGATTGGCGGGCCGGCAGATCGCCGGTCAACTGATAAAAGCGCGCCTGCTGTTGCGGTTCGGCCAGAAATTCCAGCAGCTTCCAGGCCGCTTCCCGCCGGGGCGACGTGCGGCTGAGCGCCAAGCTCGCGCCCCCGGCCAGCGACACCCCGGCTTGGCTCTCGAAAGTCGGCAAGGCGGCGGTGCTCCAGTGCGGTTGCAGCTCGGCCGGCAACCGCCGCCCGAACTCGCCGATGTTCCACGGCCCGCTGACGTAAACGGCAAACGTCCCCTTGGCGAATTCCTGATAAAGATTCGCCATCTGGGCGTTGCTCACCGGCGGGGCCAAACCCTGTTCAAACAGGTTCAGATAGTCGGAGAACGCCTGGCGAAACAGCGGATTTTGAAAATCGCCGTATTGGTTCTGGTCGCGCAGCAAGGTCGCGCCGCGCTGCAAGGCCAAAATCACCGGCAACTGCCATTCGTTGATCGGCAGCAAAATGGCGTAGCGCGATGCGTCGTTCGCGCTTTTGAGCGCCTTCATCGCCCGCAGCCACTCGTCCCAAGTCGCGGGCGCTTCGGCGAAGCCGGCTGAGGCCAACAGGTCGGCGCGATAGAAGAACAGCCGGGTATCGACGTACCAGGGCAGGGCGAAAGTCTGGCCGTCCAGCCGGTTGGGGGCGAGGATACCGGGGAAGTAATCGGCCAGCGCGTCCGCCGGCCACGTTCGCAGCCGCTCGTCCAGCGGCTCGATGGCGCGCAAGGCCACGAATTCGGGAATCCAGGTGTTGCCGAGCTGGAAAGCGTCCGGCATGGAATCGCCGGCGTAGGCGGTCAGCAATTTCTCGTGCGCCGCGCTCCAGGGGATTTGCTGGACGCGCACTCGAAGCTGGGGATGGCGGCGCTCGAATTCCGGCAGCAGCGCCTTGACCTGCTCCCCTTCCTGGCCCATCGCCCAGAACTCCACGGTCGTGGTGCGGTCAGCGGAATCGCAGCCGGCAAGGCCACAGGTCAGAATCAGGCCAATTAAAAGCGGGCGGAGTGATGGCAACATGGCCTTTAGTGTAGCCGCAATCGCGGCAAGGCTGGGCGAATGGCTTGAAAAGCCGCCGCGCCGCCCCCATACCCTCCTGTCAGATTCGCCAACCGTTTTCCCGCTTTCGAGGTGCGCCATGCCAATTTACGAATACCGCTGTCAATCTTGCAATCACGAACTGGAAGCGATGCAAAAGCTCAGCGATCCGGAACTGAGCGACTGTCCCGCCTGCGGCAAACCCGATCTCAAAAAGCTGATTTCGGCCGTCGGCTTCCGGCTCAAGGGCAGCGGTTGGTACGAAACCGATTTCAAGAAAAGCGGCGCGCAGAAAAATGTGGTCAAGGAGGAATCGGCACCCAAGGCAAGCGCGGACAGCGGCTCCAGCGGGGCGAGCGACAGCGCGGGCGGCTGCGGCGCGTGTCCCGCGCCCGCTTCGACCTGAGGTGGTTGGTCGTCGATCCCTGTCAGGTGGCGGGAACGCATTGCGCTACCTGGGTCGTCCCCGGCAAAACTTACCGTTTTGATCGCTCTACAGCATTGACGGCTCCGCTCGAAAATAGCATTTTGGAGAGGAGCCGCCATGTCTTAATGCGATCCCACTCCCCGCCCGCGTTTGTTGATCGCGAAAGCGTTTTCACAAAATCACACGCTGATAAACGCCGATGGTGTCTTCAACCAATATTCCGTCAAAAAACTCTTGGCAACTTCTTGACGTTTGGCGATGCGCGCCAGCAGCCAGTTTGGGAAATGATTTGAAGAACGTGTTGCGCCGCCGTCATCCCCGGCGTACCTAAAGCGTGGCAAACTAAAGGCTTCGCTCGAAGCCAGCGCATCGAAAAGGAATCGGCCATGTCACTTCGCCGGCGCCAACCCGCAGCCGTCGCAAGCGCTCGAACGCCGCACGCCAGGGCTGACTTAAAAACTCCAGCCGCCACCCCGCCGGATAGGCCCGTACTTCCGCTGGCGGTTTACCGGCTCGACTTTACCGCGCTCGATCCGCTCCGCCTGCCGGCTTACGCCGGATCGGCCTGGCGGGGGGTATTCGGCCACGCCTTGAAACGGCTGGTCTGCGTTACTCGCGAACCGACATGCCCGCCGTGTTTGCTCTACCGTTCCTGCATCTACCCCTATCTATTCGAAACCCCGCCCGACCCCGCCGCCGGCAAGCTGCGCAAATATCCGGCGGGCCCGCACCCTTACGTCTTGCGGCCGGGCGCCGGCGGCGCGCAGCCGGCCGGAGCGGCGCTCGATCTCGAAGTCGTGCTGTTCGGACACGGCAACCGCCATCTGCCCTACCTGATCCACGCCTTCGACCGCGCGGTCCAGCGCGGCATCGGCCAAGACTCCGGCCGGTTGGAGCTGCGCCAAGTCGCCCAACAAACTCCTGACGGCGGCTGGCAACCGATCTACCGGCCCGGCGAAGCCCTGCAACCCGCGCCGCCGTTCGTCCCGAAACCGCCCCCGTGCCCGGAACGGTTGACCGTGTTGCTGGAAACGCCCTTGCGGCTGCGGCTAGCGGAAAAACTGATGGGAGCGGATGCGTTCCAGTTCGGCGCGCTGTTCGCCAATCTGTTGCGGCGGATTTCGCTGCTGACCACCTTTCACACCGACGCGCCGCTGGCGGTCGACTTCGCCGGATTGAGCCGCGCCGGCCAGTCGGTGCAGCCGCGAGCCGCGCGTCTGCGCTGGCACGAATGGACCCGTCATTCCTCTCGCCAGGACGCCTTGATCCCCATGGGCGGGCTAGTCGGCGAGATCGAGCTGAACGGCGCCGATCTGGAACCGTTCTGGCCCTATCTCTGGCTCGGGCAATGGACCCACGCAGGCAAGGGCGCGGTCATGGGCTTGGGGCGCTACCGGCTGCTGGTTTGACCGGCAAGCTTGCCAACCCCGCGTTTTGCTGGGCGATGCTTTACTCTCGCGGCAATTGAACTAAGCTCAGAGAAGAAGGACACCACCATGAACCCGGAGTGTTATCCCCGCCGCATCCTGCTCTGCGTCGCCGGTCTCTCGCCCCAGATCGTGACCGAGACCGTCTACGCCCTGAACGCACCGTGCGCGGAATCCCGCTTCGTTCCCACCGAAATCCATCTGCTGACCACCGCCGAGGGCGCGGAGCGGGCGCGGCTGACGCTTCTGCTTGGAATATCGCCCTGATTAAGAAGGGATTAAGACGCCGGATACGCCGCCGATCCGTATGTGGTCGGCCAGCCGAAACTGATTGTCGAGATGCTGTCGGATTCGGCCGAGCGCGATGATCGGTCGGACAAGTTTTATGCGTATGCCGGCTGCCGAGTCTGGAGGAATACGTTGTCTCAATCTGGGTCTGACGGTCTCGAAGGTTTACGAAGGATTTCCGGAACTGTTGACGGCCTCGTCTTCGACCCCGGTTGAGAAAACTCTGGAAGCCGACGAGATTCCGGGCCAAGTTGCGGCCCGCTGGCCGAATCCGTAACATCCCCTGTTCCGACAGACGCGCCACGCGGCGCGTCTCCCGCTCACGACCGAATTGCCCCGCTTTCGAACGGAAACCGAACCCATGCGCAGCCACTATTGCGGCCAAGTCACCGAAGCCTTGCTCGATCAGGATGTTACCCTCTGCGGCTGGGCACACCGCCGCCGCGATCACGGCGGGGTGATCTTCATCGACTTGCGCGACCGCGAGGGCTTGGTGCAGGTGGTGATCGATCCCGACGTGCCGGATGCGTTTGCCGCCGCCGAACGGGTCCGCAACGAATACGTGTTGCGCCTGACCGGGCGGGTGCGCCGTCGCCCGGAAGGCACCGAAAACCCCAATCTCGCCACCGGGGCGGTCGAAGTGCTGGCCCGCGAATTGGAGATCGTCAACCGCTCCGAACCGCTGCCGTTTCAGCTCGACGACGAGGACACCTCCGAGGAAGTGCGGCTACGCTACCGCTATCTCGACCTGCGCCGGCCGGTGATGCAGGAGCGGTTGCGGCTGCGCACCCGCGTCATCAGCGCGATGCGCCGGTTTCTGGAGCAGCACGGGTTTATGGACATCGAAACCCCGATGCTGACCAAGGCGACCCCGGAAGGCGCGCGCGACTATCTGGTGCCGAGCCGCACCCATCCCGGCAGCTTTTTCGCCCTGCCGCAATCGCCGCAACTGTTCAAGCAGTTGCTGATGATGGGCGGGCTGGACCGCTACTACCAAGTCGCGCGCTGCTTCCGCGACGAGGATTTGCGCGCCGACCGCCAGCCGGAATTCACCCAGCTCGACATCGAAACCTCGTTCATGGGCGAGCAGGCCATCACCGACTTGATGGAAGCGATGATCCGCGCGATGTTCAAGGACGTGCTGGACGTCGAATTGCCCGACCCGTTTCCCCGGATGCCTTACGAGACCGCGATGCGGCGCTACGGCTCCGACAAGCCGGACTTGCGCATCCCCTTGGAGCTGACCGAGCTGTCGGATTTGATGGCCGGCGTGGAATTCAAGGTGTTCGCCAGCGCCGCGCAAGACCCGAAAAGCCGGGTGGCGGCGCTGCGGGTGCCGGGCGGCGGCAAAATTCCCCGCCGCGAAATCGACGGCTACGCCGAATTCGTCACCCGCTACGGGGCCAAAGGTTTGGCCTATATCAAGGTCAACGACGCCAGCGCCGGCAGCAACGGCCTGCAATCGCCCATCGTCAAATTCCTGCCCGACGAGGTGTTATCCAAGATTCTCACCCGCACCGGCGCGGAAAATGGCGATCTGATTTTCTTCGGGGCCGACACCGCCAAGGTGGTCAACGACGCGCTGGGCGCGCTGCGGCTGCGGGTCGGCGCCGACCTCGGCTTGGTCAACGGCGACTGGGCGCCGCTGTGGGTGGTCAACTTCCCGATGTTTGAATGGGACGAACAGGAAAATCGGTGGAACGCTCTGCACCATCCCTTCACCGCGCCGAGGGTCGAGGAAGCGGCCGAGGTGCGCGCCAATCCCGAACACTGCCTGTCGCGAGCTTACGACATGGTGTTGAACGGCACCGAAATCGGCGGCGGTTCGGTGCGTATCCACCGCCCCGACATGCAAAGCGCGGTGTTCGAGCTGCTTGGCATCGACGCGGAGGAAGCCCGCGCCAAATTCGGCTTTTTGCTGGACGCGCTCAAGTTCGGCTGCCCGCCGCACGGCGGCATCGCCTTCGGCCTGGATCGGCTGGTGATGCTGATGGCGGGCGCCAAGTCGATCCGCGAGGTGATGGCCTTTCCCAAGACCCAAACGGCGGCCTGCCCGCTCACCCAGGCACCGGCCCCGGTCGCCGACGCGCAATTGCGCGATCTGAACATCCGCCTGCGCCGCACGCCCTGACCTGGCGGGTGAACGATCACACGTCGATGTCGGGCGCGATGCCACCGGCAGGCGAGCGCGCGCCGCGCTACAAGCGGCCGGAATCGGTGCTGGTGGTGGTGTATACCGCATCGGATGAAGTCCTGGTGCTGCGCCGCCGCCAGCCGCCGGATTTCTGGCAATCCGTGACCGGCAGTCTGGAGTGGGAGGAAACCGACCCGCTGGAAACCGCGCGGCGCGAGTTGCGCGAGGAAACCGGCTTGGGCGACGAGGTGACGGTCATCCGTTGCGATACCGTGAACCGTTTTCCGATCCTGCCGCCCTGGCGGCATCGCTACGCGCCGGAGGCGGCAGAAAACATCGAGCATGTGTTTCGCGTCCGCCTGCCGGAGCGCCGCCCCATCGTTTTGAATCCCGACGAACACAGCGAATGCGAGTGGCTGCCGCGCGCCGCCGCCGCCGCCCGCATCTTTTCCTGGACCAACCGGGACGCCATCTTGCAACTGCCATGAGAAGGGTATTTTCCCGGTTGGTGGGGCCTTTGATCGTGCTGGCGCTGTTCGGCGTCGCGCTGTGGCTGCTGCATCGCGCCATGACCGAGTATCGCTACGAGGATGTGGCGGCCTATTTTCGGCGATTGCCCGACTGGCAGTTGGCGGCTGCCCTGTCCGCCACGGCGCTCAGCTATCTGGTCGCCACCGGCTACGACTGGTTGGCGCTGCGCTACATCCGCCGGCCGTTGCGCTGGGTCAAAGTCGGATTCGCCGCCTCGCTCGCTTACGCGTTCAGCAATTCGGTCGGGATGGCGGTGCTGACTTCCGGTTCGCTGCGTTACCGGCTCTATTCGAGCTGGGGGCTGACGGCGGTGGAAATCGCCAAGATCGTCATGTTCACCACCCTGACTTTTTGGCTGGGCATTCTCGCGGTCGGCGGAACCGTGTTGGCGCTGGACCCGCTGGAGCTGGGCTCGCTGCCTTACGCGAATCTGGACAGCCGGCGACTGGGTTTGCTGATGCTGGTGTTGCCGCTGGCTTACGTGCTGCTGGGGGCGTGGCGCCGGCAACCGCTCAAACTGGGGCCGTGGGAATTGCCGATGATTCGCCCCCGGCTGGCGTTGTCGCAACTGGCGGTCGGGGCGCTGGATTGGTTGATGGCCAGCCTAGTGCTGTACGTGCTGATGCCCACCGCGGGAGCCGTCGGCTACGGCCAAGTGGTCAGCGTGTTTTTGATCGCCCAGGTGGTGGGATTGCTCAGTCAGATCCCCGGCGGGCTGGGCGTGTTCGAGTCGCTGGTGCTGCTGCTGCTGCGGGATCGCCTGCCGGCCGCCGATCTGCTCGGCGCGCTGGTGGCGTATCGGGTGATTTATTATTTGCTGCCGCTAGCGCTGGCGGCGGTCTTGCTGGGCCTGTACGAATTGCGCCATCAGCGGGAGCGGATTTTGTGGTTGCCGCGCATGGTGGGGCCGTGGGCGCCGGTGCTGTTGCCGCACGTCCTGGCCCTGCTGACCTTGATCAGCGGCGCGGTGCTGCTGTTTTCGGCGGTCACCCCGACCGTGGAGGCGCGGCTGGTCTGGCTGGAAGATTTGTTGCCGCTGTCGGTGCTGGAAGCCTCTCACTTTATCAGCAGTTTGGTGGGCATGGGCCTGCTGTTGCTGGCGCGGGGGTTGCAACGTCGGCTCGACGCCGCCTGGTGGCTGACGGTGGGGTTGCTGGCGGCCGGCGTCGTCGCGTCGCTGCTCAAGGGCGGCGATTACGAGGAAGCGCTGTTTCTGGCGGTTCTGCTGGCCGGCCTGCTGCCTTCCAGGGAGCAGTTCTATCGCCGCGCTTCGCTGTTTGGCGAACGCTTCACCGCCGGTTGGCTGGCCACCATCGCCGTGGTGCTGATCTGTTCGGTCTGGCTGGGTTTCTTTTCCTACAAACATATCGAGTACTCGCACGATCTGTGGTGGGCGTTCAGTTTCGGCGTGGAGGGCGACGCGCCGCGTTTCCTGCGGGCCATGGTGGGCGCTCTGGGCTTGACCCTGTATTTCGGCATCGCCAAGCTATTGCAGCCAGCGCTGTTCGAGCCGGCCTTGCCGGGGGCGGCCGACATCGAGCGGGCCCGGACCATCGCGGGCGCTTTCCCGCGCAGCTACGCGCATCTGGCGTTGCTGGGCGACAAGGCCCTGCTGTTCAATCGCAGCCGCAGCGCGTTTTTGATGTATGCGGTCGAAGGCCGCACCTGGGTGGCGATGGGCGATCCGGTCGCCGCCGGCGAGGACGATCGCCGCGAGCTGGCCTGGGGCTTTCGCGAGCTGTGCGAGCGCCACAACGGCTGGCCGGTGTTTTATCAGGTCCACCCGGCGCATCTGGGCTTGTACGTGGAATTGGGGTTGGCTTTGCTCAAGTTCGGCGAGGAAGCGCGGGTGCGGCTGCCCGATTTTTCTCTGGAGGGGAAATCGCGCAAATCCATGCGCAACACTATCAGCCGCTTGGAGCGGGAAGGTTACCGCTTCGAAGTCGTCGACAGCGCCGCCGTGCCGGCCTTGTTGCCCCGGCTGCGCGCGGTTTCCGATGCCTGGCTCGGCGAAAAAGGCAGTCGCGAGAAGCGGTTTTCGCTGGGGTTTTTCAACGAAACGTACTTGCAAGGCGGGGCGGTCGCGGTCGTCTGGCGCGCCTCGGAGCTGGTGGCGTTCGCCAATCTCTGGCGGGGCGGCGGCGAGGAGCTGTCGGTGGATTTGATGCGCTATCCGCCCGACAGCCCGAACGGCCTGATGGATTATCTGTTCGTCCGGATCATGCTGTGGGGGCGAGAACAGGGCTACCAGTGGTTCAACCTGGGCATGGCGCCGCTGGCCGGCTTGCAAAACCGCAGTCTCGCGCCGCTGTGGAACCGGTTCGGCGCGCTGGTGTTCGGCCGGGGCGAGACCTTTTACAACTTTCGGGGCCTGCACCAATACAAGGAAAAATTCGATCCCCGGTGGGAAGCCCGCTATCTGGCAACGCCGGGCGGGTTGGCGTTGCCGCTGGTGCTGGCGGATTTGACCGCGCTGATCGCTGGCGGCTTCAAGGGCGTTATCGGAAAATAGCGGCCGATGACTAAATCCATGACCTCGCTCAAACTGGCGCGCGCGCTGGGCCTGATCGCCGCGCTGGCGACCGTCGGCGCGCGGGCGGAACCGGTCGAAGAGACGCTGGACGACGCCGGTTTCGGAAAGGTGACGATCTATCGCGCGACCGACGAACCCAAAGGCGTGTTGCTGTTCGCCCCAGGGACCGGCGGCTGGAGCGCGGAGCTGACCGCCACCGCCAAAGAGCTGGCACAGCTCGATTACGTGGTGTCGGCGGTCAACCCGGACGAGTATTTGGCCCGGCTGGAGCGGTCGGATAGCGCGTGCGTCGATCTGTCGGCGGATTTTGACCGTTTGAATCGGGCGCTGGAGGCGCGCTATCCCATCGAGACTCCCCAGCCGCCGGTCCTGTTGGGTTACGGCGCGGGCGCGAGCCTGGTGTACGCGGCGCTGGCCCAAGCGCCCGCCGAGCGGTTTCACGCCGGCGTCGGGGTGGATTTTTGTCCGGAGCTGGCCCTGCGCAAACCGCTGTGTCCGGGACCGGCGAATCTGGCGGCCGCCCCGCGACCCGATAACAAAGGGGTGGTGCTGAAACCGGTCGCCCGGCTGCCGACCACGTGGTTTGTCTTTCAAAACCGTCCCGCGTGCGCCGCCGATGCGGCCGAAACGCTGATCAAAGCGCTGCCGCTGGCGCGCTTGACCACCTTGTCGGCAACCGAAGGCGTCAAGGCCTGGCTGCCCCAGGTGTCGGCCTTGCTGCAATGGCTGGACCCCGGCATCAGCCAGCAGGTGCAGCCCGACGCCAGCGCCACCGGCGTCCCGCTGATCGAGGTGCCGGTGGCCGGCGGCCCCGAGCGGCCCCAATTCGCGGTGATGTTGTCGGGCGATGGCGGCTGGGCGCTGCTGGATCGGGCCGTGACGGCGGAACTGGCGCAAAACGGTTTGCCGACCGTGGGCTGGGATTCGCTCAGCTATTTCTGGAAAGCCCGTCAACCGGACGCAGCGGCGCTGGATTTGGAGCGCGTGTTGCGCCATTACCTGACGCGTTGGAAAAAGTCGCGGATCGTGTTGATGGGTTATTCCTTCGGGGCCGACGTGCTGCCGGCGATGGTCAACCGATTGCCGCAAGACCTGCGCGAGCGCGTCGATTTGGTCGCGTTTATGGGGTTGTCGGATCACGCTTCCTTCGAGTTCAATCTGACCGACTGGATCAGCGATCGGCCGGACGAAGGGGATCAGCCCATCCGGCCGGAACTGGAAAAAATGTCGGGCCTCAAGCGCTTGTGCGTCTATGGCGCGGAAGAGGAAGACGCCGCTTGCCCGAAATTCGCCGGGTTGGGCGTCATCGCCGAAAAGATGCCGGGCGACCATCATTTTGACGAGGATTATCAGGGCGTGGCCCGCCGCATCCTGGACCGTCTGCCGCCGCCCGCGACCGCCGCGGCCAAACCGCCCGGCAAAGACTGACATGGCCGTCTACGCCATCGGCGATATCCAGGGGTGCTACGAGCCCTTGCAGCGCTTGCTCGATGTGCTGCGCTTCGATCCCGCCGCCGACACGCTCTGGCTAGTCGGCGATCTGGTCAATCGCGGCCCGCAATCGCTGGAGGTGTTGCGGCTGGCGCGCGGTTTGGGCGAGCGGGCGGTGGCGGTCTTGGGCAACCACGATCTGACCTTGCTCGCGGTCGCGGCCGGCCGGGTCAAATCCAAGCGCAAGGACACTTTTGACGGCATTTTGCAGGCGCCGGATCGCGCCGAATTGCTGGATTGGTTGCGGCGCTGCCCCTTGCTCCACCACGATCCGGCGCTCGGCTTCACCATGGTCCACGCCGGGCTGCCGCCGCAATGGGATTTGGATTTGGCGCAACGGTGCGCGGCGGAGGTGGAGGGCGTGTTGCGCGGCCCGTTGTGCGAGGCGTTTCTCGGCAAGATGTTCGGGGGCGAACCGCGCCGCTGGCAAGACGATCTGGCCGGTTACGACCGGCTGCGCTTCATCGTCAACGCGCTGACCCGGATGCGCTTCTGTAGCCCGGACGGAGTGCTGACTTTCGACGACAAAGGCCCGCTCGGCAGCCAAAAGCCGGGTTTGTTGCCCTGGTTCGCGGCCCCCGACCGACGCAGCCGCGATCTCCATCTCATATTCGGCCATTGGGCGGCGCTGGGCTACTATCGCGCGCCGGGGCTGTTCGCGCTGGATAGCGGTTGCGTCTGGGGCAACCGCTTGACCGCCATCCGCCTGGACGAACCCGGCGTGCCGGCCTGGAGTGTGCCGGCGACCGGCTCGCCGCGAGCGCCCGTCTGATGGCGCGACCGACGCCGGACCGGCACGCGGCCGAGCGTGATCCGCCATCGGAATCGGCGGCAAAAATCGAAATGATCCCGCAACTGACCTTGATCGCGGCGCTGGCGCGCAACGGGGTGATCGGACGCGATAACGGCCTGCCCTGGCATTTGCCGGCGGATTTGCGATTTTTCAAACGGACGACCATGGGCAAGCCGCTATTGATGGGCCGGCGCACCTGGGAATCCATCGGCCGGCCGCTGCCGGGCCGGCGGATGATCGTGTTGAGCCGCGATCCGGCTTATTGGGCCGACGGTATCGAGGTCGTGCGATCCTTGGACGAGGCGCTGGCTCGCGCGGGCGCGGCGACGGAGCTGATGGTGATCGGCGGGGCGGCGCTGTTCGAGCAAACCTTGCCGCTGGCCGAGCGGATGTATCTGACGCGGATCGAGGCCGAAGTGGCGGGCGATGTCCGGTTTCCGCAATGGGATGCGCGGCGATGGCGGCTGGCTTGGGAGGAAGCCCATGCGGCCGATGCCCGACACGCTTGGCCGTATCGCTTTCAGCGCTGGGAGCGGTCGAGCGAGGCTCGCGCCCGGCCTCTTTGCGCGTGAGATTTTGAGATTCGGGGATTTCGGTTTGCGCGAAGCGAACGATTCATGAATTTTACGGAAGGGCTGCATCACTTTCTCGCGGCGATCCCGCGATTGGATTTGCTCGCGCTGGCCTGGTTTGCGGTATGCTGGATCGGCTACACCCTCTATTCCAGTCGCGGCGGGCGGGCGCATCGCAGCCTGATGCGCGGCACGGACCGGTTGCGGGCGATCTGGATGGAACGGATGCTGGAGCGCGACGTCCGCATCGTGGATTCCACCTTGCTCAGCACGCTGATGCACAGCGTGTCGTTTTTCGCCTCGACGACGATCCTGATTATCGGCAGCTTGATCGCGGCGCTTGGAGCCATCGATCACGAAATGGCGCTGACCGCCAATCTCGGTTTTCTGATCGCCGCCAATCGAGAGACGTGGACGCTCAAGCTTTTTTCCCTGATCGTGGTGTTCATTTACGCTTTTTTCAAACTGACCTGGTCGTTGCGCCAATTCAACCGCTGCGCGATCTTGATCGGGGCCGCGCCGTTGCCCGATCAGCTCGACGCCGCGGGCCGGCAAGGGTGGGCGTGGCGGCTTGGCCGGTTGAACACGCTCGCGGGGGACGATTTCAACCTGGGGCTGCGGGCTTATTATTTTGGCATGGCGCTGCTGGCGTGGTTTATCCATCCGGTCGCCTTCGCCGTCGCGTCGGTTTGGGTGGTCCTGGTGCTGTACCGGCGCGAATTTAGCTCCGAACCCGCCCTGCTGCTGAGCGAGGAGGATGCGAAGGGCATGGGCTGATCCGAGCGCGGGAGCTTTTGCCGCTGAGGGCGGCTCGCGATGCGGGAACGGTGGAGGGGCGCTATCGGAATAGCGCTGTCGGGCGCGACCCGTTGCCGGGATGCCGAGTCGCCCCATTAACGTTGATTTATCATTTTATTGGGACCATTCGACGATGAAATCCGATTCGATCATTCGCTCGCTGCAACAGGCGCTGCTCGCCTGGGTGCTGCTGGTGTCATGGGCTGCGGCGTGGGCTGACCCGGACGAGAAGAAGGTCAACCTTCCGACCGGCGTCAAGCTGAACTATGTCGATACCGGCGCGCGCGACGCGCCCGCCATCATCTTCCTGCACGGGGCCACCGACTCCAGTCACTCCTGGTCGGCGGTCACGCCGTTTTTGAGCGACAGCTATCGCGCGCTCGCGCTCGACCAGCGCGGTCACGGCGATTCCGACAAGCCAGCTTACGGCTACAGCGTCGCGCACTATGCCGATGACGTGATCGCCTTCATGGACAAGCTGCGCATCCGGCAAGCGGTTTTGGTCGGCCATTCGATGGGCAGCTTCATCGCCCACCAGGTCGCCTCGGCGTATCCCGACCGGGTCAGCAAACTGGTGCTGATCGGTTCGGCCAAGACCGCTGTCGGCAACCCGGTCATCACCGGCCTGTGGGAAGACCCCATCGGCTTGGCCAGCTTCCAAGATCCCATCGACCCGGCGTTCATCGAGGCATGGCAAACCGGCCCCAATCCCATCGACCCGGTTTTCTTCGCCAAGGTGCTGTCCGAAACCGCCAAGGTGCCGGCGCACGTCTGGAAGGGCATCTTCCGGATGTTGCTGTCCGACGACCACAGCTATTTTCTCAAGGACATCACCGCGCCCGTCCTGGTGATCTGGGGCGATCTCGACGCGCTGTTTAGCGGAGCCGATCAGGCGGCCTTGCTGGCCGCCTTGCCGCCGGGCGCACAGTTCAGCGAGTTTGCCGGCGCGGGCCACAACACCCATTGGGAGCAACCGCAGGCCGTGGCCAAGGCCATTCGGGACTTTCTCGCGAACTGACGGGTGACACGGGCTCGGGCTACTGGCCCGAGCCTTGCGGCTACTGATCCCACATCACGTCGGCCTTGGCCGCCGCCGCCGCTTCGAGCAACTGGATCAGCGGCAAGGCGCGTTGCGCCAAGTCGACCGGAATCTCCTCCGGTTCATCGTCGTCTTTCTTGGCGGGCTTGACGGGTTTGGCGGATTGCGGGTTGGCCGTTTTGTGCGCCTCGATCGCTTTTTTTAAACTGGCCAGCGCCGCCGGCACGTCCTCGGCCACCATGGCGCTGGGCACGGTCCCGCTGTGGCCCATCAGCTTGAGCAGCTTAACGGCGATATCGCCAAACATCATGATGTCGGCGTGAGCCTTGGTCTTAAAAGTGACTATCATCGGCTGTTCCTCGTCGGGTTCGGTTAAAGAGCGCTGCAAATTGATCCTTCTTCACAAGATGCATTGTATGTTGGCGGCCGGTTACGGCAAATTGAATTTCGGATTGAGACCGATGCTGAAAGGTTCAGAACCATGCTGGATGCGCTTGACGGATTGAACGGCTGGGACGGTCCGGCGCTGGCCGAAGCGCTGGGTTTATCGGAAATCGTGCCGGAGGCGCACGCCGCGTATCGGCCGCTGGTGGTGGACGCGATGAGCTTCTTTCTGGAGCGCCTCTCGCCCGCGCGCCTGACCGCCATCGTCGCCGAGCAGTTGGATCTGCCCGAAGACACGCGCCCGACGCGCCGGATGGCGCTGTTGTTCCGCCGCTGCCCGACCTTGCACAAGCTGGGTCAAATGCTGGCGCGGGACCGGCGGCTCGCGCCGGAATTGCGCGAGAACCTGCAAACTTTGGAATCGCTCGAACCCACCACGCCGCTCGATCCGATCGCCGCGCTGATCCGGCGGGAATGGGGCCAAATCGAGGGGCTTGAAGTGGGCGCGGCGGCGCTCGCCGAAGCCAGCGTCGCCGTGGTGGTGCCGTTCGCGTGGCGCGAAGCCGGCGCTGCCGAGCCGCGCCAGGGTGTTTTCAAAGTGCTGCGCCCCGGCATCGAGGAGCAACTGCACGAGGAGCTGGAGATTTGGTCGGCGCTCGGCGTTTTTTTGGAGGGGCGCTGCGCGGAACTGGGCTTGCCGGTGCTCGATTATCGCAACACGCTCGACAGCATCCGCAAACTGCTGGCCAGGGAAGTTCAACTCGATCACGAGCAGGTCCATCTGGCGCGGGCGGCGGCGTTCTTCGCCGACACCCCGGCGGTGGTCATCCCGCAATTGCTGCCGTTTTGCACGCCGCGCATGACCGCGATGGAGCGGGTTGACGGCGTTAAAGTCACCGGTTCCGATTTGCCGCTCGGCAAGCGCCAGCAACTGGCGAAAACCTTGATCGACGCCTTGGTCGCCAAGCCGTTCTGGCATCCCGCGCCGTCGGCCGCCGTGTTCCACGCCGATCCGCACGCCGGCAATTTGTTCGTGACCCGCGACGGCCGGCTGGCGGTTCTGGATTGGGCGCTGGTGACCATTTTGAACAAGGCGCAATGCGCGGCGGTGGTGCAGGCCGTGGCCGGCGCGCTGACCCAGGATGAGACCGGCGTCATCCGGGCGATCGAAACGCTGGGGCGTTCGTCCGACCCCGCCGCGCTGCGCGCCGCTGTCGCCGCCGGCTTGCGCCAGGTGCGACGCGGAACCTTTCCCGGTTTCGATTGGCTGATGCGCTTGCTCGATGGCCTGGGCACCGCCGGCGCGATCCGGTTCCCCGAGGAATTGACCCTGTTCCGCAAGACGTTGCTGACTTTGAGCGGCGTGCTCAACGACGTGTCGGGCCAGATTTCCATCGACGAGGTGCTGATCAAAAGCGCGCTGCTCCAATGCTATCGCGAGCTGGCGGCGCGGGGCATGGCGCCGTTCGAATCGCGCGACTTCGGCAGCCACCTGTCCAACGCCGACTGGTTCCGGCTGTGGGCGTCGCTGCCGATGACCGCCATCCGGTACTGGACGGAAACCTGGCGGGACGCGCTCGGCATCTGGGACCCGACCGCGGATCGAGGGCCGAATTCGAACAGCGCTTCCGGCTGAGCGCGGTCGCGGCCGTCAGCTCGCCGAAGCGCGCGGGATGAACTGATACAGCCAGGTTTCCGACACCGCATGTTCGCCCGAGCGCAAGTAGGCGCGCAGGTCGATGGGTTCGCCGCCTTCCAGCTCGATTTCGAAGTCCGCCCGCCAGCGGCGGGTGCCGGCCACCTGAAACGCGCCGGGGCTGCGCAGCGTGCCGCGGCTGGTGCTGGCGATCAAGCGCACCGGCGCTTTGGGGTCGAGCCGATCGAGCGGGCCGCCGGCGAAATCGATGGCGAACCAGAGGCGGTGGGCCGGCCGCAGCGGGGTCTTGGCGATGCCGCGCCAGCTCGCGCGGGTGGCGACCACCCGGCTGAGCGCGGACGAATAGGGCTCGTCGGTCACCCAGTGCAGCCGGTATTTGAAGGTTCGCGCCTCGCCGGCGCGGACCGGATCGCGCGGCATCCAGTAGGCGACCAAATTGTCGTTGGCTTCGTAATCGGTGGGGATTTCGAGCAGTTGCACCGACCCCTCGCCCCACGGCTCCAGCGGTTCCACCCACAGCGTGGGCCGGCGCTCGTAAAACACCCGGTCGTCTTGATAGTTCTCGAAGTTGCGGTCTCGCTGAGCCAAGCCGAAACCCTTGGGATCGCGGTCGACGAAGCTGCTGGTCTGGAGAAAGGGCGGGTTGTTGATCGGCCGCCAGATCCGTTCGCCCGCGCCGGTCCACAGCGCCAGCCCGTCGCTGTCGTGCACTTCCGGCCGCCAGTCCCAACTGGGCTGGTGGTTGGTTTCGGAAAACCAGTACATGCTGGTCAGCGGCGCGACGCCCAGCCGCCGCACGTCCTTGCGAAAGAACAGCGCCGCCTCGACCTCCATGATGACGCGCTGGTGGCGGATCGCCTGGATGCGGTACGCGCCGGTCACGCTGGGGCCGTCCAGCAAGGCGTAAACCATGATCGCCTGGGGGTCGGCAGTCGGCTCCAGCCAAAACTGGGTGAAGTTCGGAAATTCCTCCGCCGTGGGCAGACCGCTGTCGATGGCGACGCCGCGCGCCGAGATGCCATACTGGTCCAGCTCGCCGGAACTGCGGAAATACGAGGCGCCCAGAAACGCCAGCCAGTCGCGCTCGTCGGCCTTGGAATGCATCACCCGGAAACCGGCAAAGCCGAGATCGTCCGTCAGCGCCGCCGCGAAATCCACTTTGCCGAAATCGAAAAAGCGCGAGGAATACAATGCCTCGCGCGCTTGGCCTTCGCGCACGACATGGATTTTGACCGGCGAGGGAAACAGCCGGCCCAGGTGGAAGAAGCGCACCGGATAGGGTCCGTCGCCCTCCCGCCAGAGCGCCGCTTCCGGCCGGTACTGGATGTGCAGATGAGTGTCGTAATCGATCCGGTCCACGATCTTCGCTTGAGGGAGCGGCGGCGCCTGATAAGGCTGAGCCGCCAACTGTCGGGCCTGCTGGCGCAACCCGTCGAAATGGAAGGCTTGCGCCGGCCCGAACCGAAGCGTCGCCGGCGATATCTGATCCGCCCAAGCCTCTGGACCCAGCAAGGTCGAAACCCAGGGGGCGAGCAGCGCGCCACTTAAAAAGGAACGGCGGGTGATAGAACACGTCATGGTGCAAAGCGGCCCTGTTTGAGCGGACGAAACGCGATACGATGTCAACCGATGATAGCTCAGCTCATCCGGTTGTGACAGCGCGCCCCCGGAAAGCGCGGGCGGCGCGCCCGACAGCCGTCGCGCCCCGTTTTCCGCTCCAGCTCTCCGGAACCCGAATGTCCCGATGAAGGTTTTTCTCCAACAAATCGCGCTCGCCGCGCCGCTGTTCGCGCTGGTTTTTGTCGGCTACGCCCTGATGCGCTTTTCGGGCTGGCCGAAGTCGATGTCGGACAATCTGACGCGCTTTGTCTTTTCGGTCGCGTTGCCGGCCATGCTGTTTCGGCTGATGAGCGATTTCTCGAAATTGCCGCCGGTCGACGCGCGCTTGCTGCTGGCGTTTTTCGGCGGTTGTCTGATCGTGTTCGCCATCGGCCGCCTGATAGCGTGGAAACTGTTCGGGCTGGATGGCGTCGGCCAGTCGGTGTTCGCGCTGGGCGGGGTGTTTTCCAACAACGTGATGCTCGGCCTGCCGCTCGCCAAAGTGGCGCTAGGGGAGGCGGCGGTGCCCTCGGTCGCCCTGGTGCTGGTGTTCAACGCGCTGATTCTGTGGACGCTGGTCACGGTGTCGGTGGAATGGGCGCGGCACGGCCATTTTTCGGTGCGCGGCTTCGCCCAGACCGCGCGCGCCGTGCTGACCAATCCCATCGTCGCCGGCATTCTCTCCGGATCGCTGTTTGGGGTGGTCGGCTGGCCGATTCCAGCCTTGATCGATCAGCCGCTGATGATGCTCGGCCAAGCCGCCACGCCGCTGGCGTTGATGGCCTTGGGCATGGGTTTGGCCGAATACGGGGTGCGGGAGGGCTGGCGGATCAGTCTGGCGATCAGCGGGATCAAACTGCTGGTGCAACCGCTGGTGGTCTGGCTGCTGGCGCGCGGGCTCGGGTTGCCGTCGATGGAGACGCAAGTTGCGGTGTTGCTGGCCTCGATCGCGGTCGGGGCCAACGTCTATTTGATGTCGCGCCAGTTTCGGGCGCTGGAAGGTCCGGTGGCCGGCAGCCTCCTGCTGTCCACCGGCTTGGCGGCGCTGACCACGCCGCTGGCGCTGACGCTGCTCCAGATTTGAAAGGCCGTCCAACGCTTTTGCCGGCAGCGGTTGGCGCGGGCGACGCGAAAGCCGATGCTCGCGGAATATCAAGCGTCGAATTCCAAGACGATCCGCGCGCCGGCATAGGGCTGACTGTGCAGCTCGAAGCGCGCCCGGATCAGTTCCGCCTGCTCGCGGATGCCGCGCAGGCCATAATGCCCCGGACGGGGCGCGGCCGGATCGAAGCCGATGCCGTCGTCGATAATTTCGAGACGCACGCGCGCCGGCTCTTCAGGGTTCCAATTCGGCCATTCGAGCGGGGCCGATTCAAGCCAGCGCAAGTTGACGTGCACCGTGTTGGCGTTGGCGTGCCGTTCCACGTTTTTGAGCGCTTCCTCGACGATGCGAAACACCGTCTCGGCCCGCTCGTCGGCCAAGCCGGCGGCCTGGGTGTCCGCGTGCAGCGCGGCGTCCACCCCGGAGCGCTGCCGGAAGCGGTTTAACAGCGGTTGCAAGGCCGCGCCCAGGCCCTCGTCGCGCACGCTGTTGTGGCGCATCTGGGTGATGGCGGCCCGCGCTTCGGCCAAGCCGCTGGCCGCGACCTCCTCGGCTTGGGCCAGCTCCTCGTTGAGGTCTTCGGGACCGAGCCGGTCGCGCAGTTTGCGGATCAGGCGAATCTGGGTCAGCAAGGCCATCAGCGAATGCGCCAGCGTGTCGTGCAGCTCGCGCGCCAGCCGCAGCCGCTCGCGCGCGATCGCGGCGTGGCGCGCTTCCTCGGCCAAGCGCTCGATGCGGGCGGTGCGCTCGGCCACGCGGGCGTCCAGTTCGGCGTTCAAACCGGCCAGCGCCCGCTTTTCCCGTTGCAGGTGGTCGACTAAATCGCCGAGCGCTGTCCCGATGCGGCCGATTTCGTCGGTGCCGGTGGGGACCTCCAACCGCTCTTGCGCGCCCTGGCGGACGGCTTGGGCTTGATCGGCCAGCACCCTCAAGCGCGAGGTCAGATCGCGGGTCACGAACACGGCCGCGACGGCGGACAGCAGACCCGCCAGCAGCACCACCGAAAACACCGTTCGGTAGGCGAGCCTGGCCCGCGCCAGCGCGGTGTCGGCGTCCTGGCGCAAGATGACGGTCCACCCCAGATCTTCTCGGCGGGGTGAGCGCACCGCATTCTGGCCGATCACATAGTTGCCCGCTTCGGTCGCATCGGCGTCCGCCGCCAAGATGCGGCCGCGCCAGTGCGGCGGCCCCAACACCACCCAGCGGTCGGCGGTCGCCACCAGCAGTTCGAGCGTGCGGGTCGTATCCAACTGGCGCAACAGCTCGCTCTCCTGACCTTCGATCCACTTCCAGGACAGCTTCGCGACGAGGACGCCGCCCGGCGCGTCCGAGGAACGCCTTAGCGGTACGGCGATCACGAAGCTCGAAGAACGAGCCTCCAGCTCCGATGGCGGCGCTGTGTCCAATAGCGGCGTTTGGCGGGCGTCGCCGAGAAAAGGGCTGCGGCGGCCTTGTTGGAACCACGGACAACTCGCGGCGGTTTCGCCTTGCAGCAAACCGTCGGTCGCCATCACCAGCAGGCCGCGTTCGTCCGTCGCGCCGAGCCAGATGAACTCGGGAAACTCCTCCCGGACGACATCCAAATGGCGGCGCTGGCGCAGGGTATTAGCCGCGTAAGCGCCATCCGCTGACATTTGGGCGGCCGTCGCTTCCAAAATCGACTGGCGGGTCGCCAAGCTCATGTCGAGGGCGAAGCGGATTTGAGTGGCGAATTGGTCCAACAGCCGCTCGGTGTCGGCGCGGGCGCGCTCTGCGGCTTGCCGGGCGGCCAAATTCGCGCCCACCAGCGCCGCGACGAGCACGATGGCGAAGACCGACCACCCGATGGTGGCGGCCAGATGGCGTCGCGGGCTGAGATGTTCGAGGAAATTCATGGTTTCGCAAACGATCCGACGGCGGCAAAGGTCTTGCTGAACGAACGGGATCAAGGTCCGGTGACTTTGAGCGTGGCGGATCGTGACCATCACATGACTTTCGTCACTGGGATGGCCGAACGGGCCCGGTCACAATAACCCTAGTGTTTTTCTCGCTTATAGATCCAGAGGCTCTTAAGATGTTGCGATAGAGGCTCTTTACCTCGACAGCATGAATTGTGACAAATGCGATCATGATAGACGAATTGACCCGCGCGGTGGCTCACACCGCCAAGCTGCCGCCGGCGCAAGCCGCGCTGGCGGTCAAAGCCATGTTGAATTTCTTTACCGCCCGGCTGCCTTCCCGCCTGGTCGGCGAGCTTCACGCGTGCTTGAAGAATTCGGCAGCGTCGCAGAGTTACCCGCAATACGCCGTCTCTTCGCCACCGAAGCCCAGCAATGATCAAGGACAGTAGCGAAAACGGCTCCGGCGTTTTGCGGTTGCTGATCGCGGACGATCAGCCGCTGATCCGGCGCGGGCTGGCGATGATGCTGGCGGCCGAGCCCGACATCGAAATCGTGGGCCAGGCGGCGGATGGCCTTGAAGCCATCGAAAAAGCCTTGGCCGCCCGGCCAGACATCGTGGTGATGGATTTGCAAATGCCCCGCGCGAGCGGGATCGTCGCCACCCGCGAAATCACCGCCAAGCTGCCAGAGACGCGGGTGGTGGTGCTGACCACCTTCGATCACGACGATTTGGTGTTCGAAGCCATTTGCGCCGGCGCGCAAGCGTATTTGCTGAAGGATGCGTCCGAGGCGGATGTGCTGGAGACGCTGCGGGCGGTGCGGCGCGGCGAGTCGCGGCTGTCGCCGACCGTCGCCCGCAAGGTGATGGATCAATTTCGCGCCTTTGCCGGTTCGTCCGCCAAGCCCGGTCCGCAGTCCGGTGCTACGGAGCTGGCCGGAGCCGAAAAAAGCGGCGACAGCGCTTCGGTTTCGCCGATGGTTCCGCTCGCGGCCTCCGCCGCAGGACCCCCGAATGCGCCCGCCGACGTCGATCCGTTGACGGAGAAGGAAGAGCGCATCCTCGATCTGCTCGCCGAAGGTAAAAGTAACAAGCAGATCGCCGCCGAGATTTTCCTGGCCGAAGGCACCGTCAAGAATTACGTGAGCCGGATCATGGACAAGCTCCACGCCCGCAACCGGCTCGAACTGGCCATGCACGCCGCCAAGCGGCGGGGCTGACGCCCGCGATTTCGAGGCGTGGCGCGAGGCCATGGCGATGCTGGCCCCGCGAGCGCCTTTTCTTTTCCCCCTCGCCGGGCATTGGCCGGATTTCTCGCGGCCGGCCCTAGCGCGCCTGTTTTCGCTGGGCGGGTCCGCCCAAATTTGGCTTCCGCGTTTTATCCAAGCTCTCGACCCTCGCCTACCGCGCTAACCGCAAATCTGTCACTGCAACGAGTGACTTTGGTCATGTGATGAAGTTGTGACCATGAAATGTCTTTCGGCACTGTGATGGCGGGAGGGCGATCTCTACCATGCGCTCCATCAATTCGGTCGACGCCTCGCCGAACGATGCCGAAGAGGCGTGAACTGGGTTTACGGTTTCCATTCCATCGTTTCAATACTAGCCACTTCAATACCAGCACTCAGGAGATTCACAATGATCGATGACAACCCTCGCAACGAAGATCCGATCAGCGGCGAAGCCGGCGCTCATCCCATCGGCACCGGCGTCGGCGCGGCCGGCGGCGCGGTGGCGGGAGCCACTGTCGGCTCGGTGGCCGGCCCCATCGGCACCGCCATCGGCGCGGTGGTCGGCGCGGTGGTCGGCGGCTTGGCGGGCAAAGGCGCGGCCGAAGCCGTGAATCCGACCGTCGATGACGAAGACGCCTACTGGCGCGGCGCTTACGCCACCCGCCCCGGCTATCAGACGGGCTACAGCTACGATGACGATTACGCGCCCGCCTACCGCCTCGGCTATATGGGCCGAGGCCGCTATCAGGGTTCCTATGAGGAGCACGAGCGCGAACTCGCCGCCGAGTGGGAAACCATCAAGGGCAAATCGCGCTTGACCTGGGAGCAGGCCAAAGCGGCCGCGCGGGATGCGTGGAATCATTTTGAAGGGACGGTCGATGACGTCGTCGGCGACCATCCGGTGGCGACCGGGGTCGGCGCGACCGGCGGCGCGCTCGCCGGCGCGGCGGTCGGTTCGGTGGCTGGCCCCATCGGCACGGCGGTGGGCGCGGCGATTGGCGCGGCGACCGGCGGCATGGCCGGCAAGGGCGCGGGCGAAGCGGTCAACCCGAAAGCGACCGATGATCGCAGCGATCACAACTTGGCCACGGGCGTTGGCGCGGGTACTGGGGCGGCGACGGGCGCGATGGTGGGCGCGGTCGGCGGACCGGTCGGCATGGCCGTGGGCGCGGCGATTGGCGCGGCGGCCGGCGGTATGGCCGGCAAGGGCGTGGGTGAAGTCGTTAACCCGAAAGCCGGCGACGATCTCAAGGACCACAACCTTGCCACCGGCACGGGCGTCGGCGCGGGCGCGGCGGCGGGCGCGGCGATTGGCGCGGTCGGCGGACCGGTCGGCGCGCTTGTCGGCGCGGCGGTGGGCGCGGCGGCGGGTGGCGCGGCCGGCCACAATGCGGCCGAAGTCGTCAATCCGGCCGCCGAGGACCGGTATTGGCGCGACAGCTACGCCTCTCGCCCCGGTTACGTGAGCGGTTACAGCTACGACGATGACTACGCGCCCGCTTATCGCTTGGGCTACGACGCGCGCGGTCGGCTGAAAGGGGCGTTCAACGAAGCCGAACGCGATCTCTCGGTCGAGTGGGAGCGCATCAAGGGCAAGTCGCGCTTGACCTGGGAGCAGGCCAAAGCCGCCGCTCGCGATGCGTGGGATCACGTCGAGCGCGCCCTGCCGGGCGACGCTGATCGCGACGGCCGCTGATCGTTAACGCGGCTTGATCCAGAACGCCGCTCGCGCCGAAAGGCGCGGGCGGCGTGTTTGTTGGCGGGTTGAGGAGAGTTTTCTCGATCCGCTCGGAGGGAGGGCCGAAAGTTCCGCGCGCCCCGGCGCTCGGTCGGGGCGCGACAGTGGCTTATGCGGCGCGATCCACCCGCTTGGCCGTGGGCTGCCGCCCGAAGCGCGCCAGCAAGGCCGCCATGAGGGCCAGACCGAGCCAGGTCTCCGGTTCCGGCCCGCCGTGACCGGTGAACGCGCCACCGCCGGTGATCGGCGCGGCGGGTTCGCCGTACGCCTTTTCGGAAACGCCCTTGACCTGCGGGGTCGCCACCGGGAGGGTCGGGGTGTCGGTCGGGTTCGGGTTATAGATCTTCTCCGAGACCGCGACGAAGGCGGTCCACGGCGTCACCAAGGCGAAATTCAAACCCAGTTCGGTGATGCGCTGTTTGAGCGCATCTTTATTGGCCATGTCTTCGCCCGGCCGGTGCCCGCCGGCGGTCAGTTGATATTGCAAATCGCCGATCACGGAGCGCGCCCAGATGATCGGAACCGCTTCGCCCTGGACGCTGCTTTCCGGTAGCTCAATCTTTAAAGGCAAGGTCGCCGGACGGCCGCGCACCAGGCCGCGCACCGTGATTTGATGCGGGCCGGGGCGGTTGTAGCGGCCTTGCACGCGCAGCGATTGGCCGGCGAATAAATCCGGGATGATGTCGGGGCTCAGGTCGCTGGCTTCCATGCCGCCCCAGTCGATCTGAATGTCGGTCAACACCGGCGATTGCAACCGCTCGGCCAATTCCCCGGTCACCTTTTCCAAGTCCTCGGTCGGGTCCATGTAGCGGGTGAAGCCGCGCCCGACTTTGCCCATTTCGCTCAGCAAATAGCGGTTGACGCCGGTGCCGACGCCGAAGGCGTACAGCCGGGCGTCGTTCAAGTTGGCTTTGAGCAGCGCCAGAATTTCCGCCTCGTTGCCGATGTAGCCGTCGGTCAGGAAGGTGACGATGCGGATCGCGCCGGCCGGAACCGGCGGGGCCAGCGCCTGGCGGATGCCGGTGCTCATTTCGGTGCCGCCCTCGCCGTTCAAGGAATCGGTGTAGCGCAGTCCCGCCGCGATGTTTTGCGGGGTGGCCGGCAGGGGTTGAGCGGAAAATTCGTTGGCGGAATCGCTGAAGCGGATGACGCGAAAGCTGTCGGTGGGCCGCAGCTTGCGCAGCGCGGCGCGCATGAAGGCTTTGCTGGCGTCCATCGGCAGGCCGCTCATCGAGCCGGAGCAATCGAGCACGAACACCATCTCGCGCGGCGTGACCTCGGCTTCCGCCGGAACCTGCGGCGGTTCGAGCAGCAGGCTGAAGAAGCCGCCGCGCTGGTCGCGATAGGCCAGCAATCCGGCTTGCGTCCGCGCGCCGGCCAAGGTGTAGCGCAGCACGAAATCGCGGTTGTCCAGGGTGCGGCCGTCAGTCAAGCGGATTTCAGCTTTGCCCGGTTCCGGGGTTTGAGCGGTAATCGGATGGGTGCGGCTTTCGATGGCGTTGATCGCCATGCCGGCGTTGAGGTGGATCGCCAAACCCACCCGTTCCGGGTCGATCTGATCGGGCGCGCTCAGCTCAAAGACGGGCGGATAAGCCGGCACTTGCTCGACTTCCCATTGGCCGTAAGCGGCTTGGCTGTCGGCGCGGGTCGCGCCGCCGGAGGTTCCGGTTTTGGGGTCCCAATGCTGGATGCCGCCTTGCGGCGAGGTTTCGCCCGGCGCGACGCCCGCGCCTTGCGGCTGGTAGCGCGGCCCCACCACCAGCGGCACCACCAGCTCATACGCGCCGTCCACGCGCGGCACGGTCTGGGCGTATTTCAAGGTCACCTTGATCGGCAGCCCCGGCATCAGGTTGGCGATGTCCTGGGTGAACATGTTGGGGCGGTGCTGGGTCAGCAGGGCGGCGCTGCGACCTTCGCTCTGCGCCTTTTTGAAGGTGGCGCGGGCTTCCTCGATCCGCTGGATTTTGGCGTGCACCCGCTCGTCGCCGACTTCCATCACCATCGCGTTGACGGCGGCGGTTTCGTTGAGCGGGAACAGATAGGTGGCGTTGACCGCCCGATGCAGCGGGTTGGCGAAGGTCTGGGTCACGGTCACGGTCGCCAGATCGCCTTGCACGTCGGCGTCGATGTCGGTCTTGAGCAGCGGGAAGGTGACGGGTTTGCCGTCCGCTGTGGCCTCGATCCGGCCGCCGAGATCGTCGGGAACCACGGCCAGCGCGCCGCTCGGCGGCAGCCAGGCGATCAAGCCGAACAGGAGCCATCGGATTTTCTTCATGGGAGAGTCCTCGAAAGGTCAGAGTTTCACGGTCAGGGGTTGCAGGGTGCCGCGATAGGCGGACGGGGCGAGATCCAGCGCCCGCCACACCGCGACGTCGAAGTTGTCCACCAGCGGTTCCGGCAATTCCCAGGGGGCGATCCGCTGGATCATCTGCCAGGTGGTGCCCGGCGCTTGCAGCCAGCGCCAGATCGCCTCGGCGACATGGGGCGTCCATTCCCCGCGCTCCGAGACGAAGCTGACGGTGATCCGCCAGTCGCGGCCCTGGGGGTCGGTGCTGCGATAGACGGCGCTGGGGGTGACGCCGCCGGTTTGGCCGAGGTAGCGCACCGCGTGGCCGCTGCCCGCCAGGCATTCCTCCGGCGAATGCAGGTGGCGCAGCGGCGCGGAGGTGCTCACCACCAGCAGCCCGAACGGCCCGTAAGCCGCCCGCGCCGCGCCGCCGCCGTAGCGGGTGAAGTAGCTTTGCTCCCGGTCGGTCAGCGCGCCGGGCAGGGCGGCGAAGACGCCGATCCGGTCGGGCAGGCGCGGCGCGGGTTGCGGGCGGGCCACGTCCAGCGGTTGCGGCGGCACGCTCACGATGCCGGCGCAGGCGATCAGGAACGCCAGCCCGGCGGCGGGCCGAACGCGCGGGAAGGCGGGTAGAGCGGCGGCCGGCGGCGAGGTGAACGACGGGAGCGGCCGAGCGTGCTGGCGGTGCGCCCACCAGCCCAGCGGTAAAGCCGACAAGGCTAAGGTGACGAGGCCGAGCGCGCTGTGCCAAGGTTCGGCGAACACGTCCATGCCGCCTAAAGCGTCGCGGTAGACCAAGCCGGCGGCCAGGGCGACGATGCGCAGGCTGTTGCCGAGCGCGGCGGCGGCCAGCGCGATCAGCGCGCCCCAAAGCGCTTGGCGCGGCGTCGGTCGGGTCAGCGCGGCCAG
>JAEUPW010000065.1 GCA_016790045.1 Candidatus Competibacteraceae bacterium | reverse complement strand
CGCCGCCTTGGCCGAGATTCGCGCCACCGGCGGCGGCGTCAAGGAAACCTCGTACTACCCCGCCCTGATCAACCTGCTCGACGCGGTTGGCGAGACGCTAAAGCCGCGCGTGCGGGCGGTGTCGCAGTTGAAAAACACCGGGGCCGGCAGCCCGGACGCCGGTTTGTACGCCGCCAACCAATTTGCCAAAGGCGCGTCCGATCCGCTGCCGGGCCAGTTGCCGGAACGCGGCGCGGTCGAGATCAAGAGCGTGGCGGAAGATGGCTGGCTGACGGCCAGCGGCGCGCAAGTCAGCAAGTATCGGGAAAAATACCGGCTGGTTCTGGTGACGAATTACCGGGATTTTCTGCTGGTCGGCGAGGATCGCAGCGGCCAGCCGACCGTGCTGGAGACGCTGCGGCTGGCCGATTCGGCGGACGAGTTCTGGGCCAAGCTGGCGCAGCCGCGCGCTTTCGCCCAGACGCGCGGCGAGCGCTTGCTGGAATATCTCAAGCGGGTGTTGCTGTGCGCCGCACCGCTGAACAATCCCCGCGACGTGGCGTGGTTTCTGGCGTCGTATGCCCGCGACGCCCGAGCGCGACTGGAGGAGAAGCCGGATTTGCCGGCGCTGGCGGCGTTGCGCGGGGCTCTGGAAAACGCGCTGGGCCTGCGGTTCGAGGCCGAGGACGGCGAGCATTTCTTCCGGTCCACGCTGATTCAGACCTTGTTCTATGGGGTGTTCTCGGCCTGGGTGTTGTGGCATCAAGAGACAGATCCACGCTCCCCTCGCCCTCCGGGAGAGGGGTCGGGGGTGAGGGCCGAGGGGAGCGGGCGATTCGACTGGAAGCTGGCGAGCTGGACGCTGCGGGTGCCGATGATCCGCGCCTTGTTCGAGCAGTTGTCGCAACCGTCACGGCTGTTGCCGCTGGGCTTGGCCGAGGTGCTGGACTGGGTCAACGGGGTGTTGAACCGGGTGGATCGGGCGGCGTTCTTCGGCCAGTTCGCCGCCGCCGGAGCGGTGCAATATTTCTACGAGCCGTTCCTGCAAGCCTTCGACCCGGAACTCCGCAAGCAACTGGGCGTGTGGTACACGCCGCCGGAAATCGTCCGCTACATGGTGGCGCGGGTGGACGCGGTGCTGCGGGAGGAACTCGGCATCGCCGACGGCTTGGCCGACCCCGAAGTCTTCATTCTCGATCCTTGCTGCGGCACCGGCGCGTATTTGACCGAGGTGTTGCGCCACATCAAGGCGCGGCTGGACGAGCAGGGTTTGGGCGGCTTGGCCGGCGCCAAGCTGAAACAGGCGGCGCTGGAGCGGGTGTTCGGCTTCGAGTTGCTGCCGGCGCCGTATGTGGTGGCGCACCTGCAATTGGGCTTGCTGCTGCACCAGTGGGGCGCGATGTTGCAACTGGATGAATCCACCGGCCAGACGGAGCGGCTGGGCGTGTACCTGACCAACGCGCTGACCGGCTGGCAGCCGCCGGACGAGGACGGCAAAAAGCGCATGGCGCAACTGGCGCTCAATTTCCCGGAATTGATGGCGGAGAACAGCGCGGCGCGGGCGGTGAAGCGGGAGCGGCGAATTCTGGTGATTCTCGGCAATCCGCCGTACAACGGTTTCGCCGGGGTGGCGATGGACGAAGAACAGGAGTTGACCCGCGCTTATCGCCAGACCCGCCACGCGCCGTCGCCGCAAGGTCAGG